>DATAIA010000265.1:0-3575 GCA_036262895.1 Xanthobacteraceae bacterium | reverse complement strand
ACAGCAGGAACAGGACCATATTGGTGGCGTTGAGATATTTTTTCATTCCAGCTCCTCCCCCCAGGCTAATCCGAATCTTGTTGTCGCAAGGTACTCTTGGATTCAATACGGGCAAATCACATTGAGAAGCGCCTGCCGGCGTTCCTTGAGAACCGCGTCACGCGCACGGGCAAGCGCCGCTGGCAGCGCGTCGGGATCCTCGACCCGCTCAGCAAACCCGCCCTGGGCCGCAACAAGCGCCTCGTAAGGTGGGCTCGGACTGAGATCGGCCAGCAACTGCCCATCATCCTCGCCGGCAGCTCCGTCCTTAAACATCGACAAGGTTGCCTTGCGCACGGCGCCATACCGGCTGTTATTGAAAATAATCGTCAGGACCGGACAATCGTGCGCCTGCTCGACCCAATGACACACGGTGGGATTGCTGAAGAGATACGCCCCATCGCCTGTGGTTGCGACCACCAGCCGGTCGGGGGCGGCGAGTTTCGCACCGAGTGCCGCTCCGACCGCCCAGCCGAGACCGCCGGCCGGGCTCAGCGTAAAGAGCGTGCCGGGTTTTTCCCGCGAGCAGAAATCCGACATCAGTGGATATTCGTTGAAGATGATTGCGTCCGGACCCACGGCTTCGCCGATGGCGCGGCTCAAATATTCAGGTGAAATCTTTTTGCCCGTATTCCTGCCCGCTTCCGCAAGTTTGGTCCGCCGTGCTGCCGCGCGCTCGGCAAGGCTGCTGCGGCGCGCCGCAATCGTTTCGCCATCGCCGGTTCGATCGGCAAGCGCCTGATTGAGACTTTCGAGGAGCGTTGTGGCGCTCGCGGCAATCGTCAGGTCATTCGGGAAGCTGCGCATCGGGTAGCGCAGATAGCTCGGGTCTTCCCCCAAATGGACAACACGGCAACCCGCTGATGGACCTTGTAGGCTCGGGATCCACGGCACGTCGCTCTCCAGCACGAGCACCAGATCGGCCTCTGCGAGCAACGGGCCGGGCTCGGAGCCGAAATGCATTGGATGGCTTGAGGGCAGGCACATGGTCCGTGGCCCCGGCGTAACGACCGGAATGGCCCAGCGCTCGGCAAGGCTGGCAAGTGGGGCGACCGCATTGGAATCGATGCCCGCATAGGACGCGATGATCAGCGGACGCTGCGATGCAGCAATCCAATCGGCGAGCGTCCCGACCGCTTTCGGATCCGGATAAGGCGGTGCCGAAACCGGCCGTGGCGGTGCCGGCGGCATTTCGGAAACTGGAGCGCTCAGCGGTTCGCGCGGCAGCACGAGATAGACCGGCCCGCGCGGGGAGGTCATCGCGACTTCGAAGGCGCGCCCCACCACGTCGCCGATCTGGCTCGGCGTTCGCAGTTCGTAGTCCCACTTCACGAGTTCGCGCACCATGCCGGCCTGGTCGAACATTTCCTGCGCCCAGTGGATCGGCCGGTTGCGTGAGCCGAACGAGCCTTGCTCCGTAATCGGGGTTCGTCCCGCGGCCAGCAGCAGCGGAATGCGGTCGCGGCTCAGATTAGTGAGGTTGTTGATCGTGTTGGCGGTGCCGACGCTGACGTGAACCATCACGGCCTGCGCGCGCCCCGTTATCAGATAGGCGCCATGCGCCATGGCAACGGCAAGATTTTCATGCGGCACCAGGATCGGCCGCGGCAGCCTGGCATTGCCGCTGGCGCCCCGGCTGAACGCCTCGACGACAGGCGGAAAATCGGTCCCCGGATTGGCAAAGAAAAAATCGACACCGTGCTCGGCAAGAAGACGGAGGAACACCTCTCCCGCAATCGGGGTGCGTTTGGCTGCGTTGTCAGGCATTTTTGATCGGGCGGTCACGGCTTCACGCTTTCAACGATAGTATACCCGTTAGAACGGGCGCGCCTCCGTCAGTCCTACTCGACGGTCGGAGGGGTTACAACCATTGAACTGAAAAGGAGGCCATGCCTCGCTTGACCGTGAATGGTCAAGTAATGCTAGTGTCCCGCGTCCGAATTAGATCATGACAATGACAGCGGGAACTCATCCAACAGATAAGGGCGGTGCGAGCGAGCTTCGCGGCGCGTGGCCGGATTCGTTAAGGGCGGAGCGTCGCGGGTCTGTAGCGGTCTTGCGGCTTTCTCGTCCCCAGAAGCGCAATGCGCTTGACGACGAGACGGTGCTAGGCATCGAAAATTTCTTTGCGACATTGCCGGACGATGTGAAGGCGGTCGCGCTTCATGGCGAGGGCGAGCATTTCTGCGCCGGGCTCGACCTGAATGTACTGAGCGAACGCAACGTGTCCGAAGGCATCACTCATTCGCGTATGTGGCATCGCGCTTTCGACCGCATCCAGTTCGGCAAAGTACCGGTTGTTGCCGCGCTGCATGGCGCTGTCATTGGTGGCGGACTTGAACTGGCTGCGGCCACACACATCCGCGTCGCCGAACATTCGGCATTCTATGCCTTGCCCGAAGGCAGTCGCGGCATCTTTGTCGGTGGCGGTGGTTCGGTGCGGCTGTCGCGACTGATCGGCGTTGCACGCATGATGGACATGATGCTGACTGGCCGCACCTATCAGGCCGTTGATGGCCAGCAGATCGGATTGACGCAATATGTCGTTGAGAGCGGCCAAGGTTTTCAGAAAGCTTTTGAGCTTGCCGAGCGCATTGCCACCAATGCGCCGCTGACAAATTTCGCGATCATGCAGGTGCTGCCGCGCGCGGCCGAGAATGATCCTGCAAGCGGCCTGCTGATGGAAGCGCTGATGTCCGCAATTGCCCAGGGCGATGAGATCGCCAAGGCTCGTGTGCGGGAATTTTTGGAAAAACAATCATCGAAGAAATCCGGGAATTAGGGGAATGGAAGCGGCAGGACACGCGGCAATCGTCACCGGTGGAAGCTCGGGCCTTGGGGCTGCCACGGCAAGGCGTCTTGCTGAAGCGGGCGCAAAGGTTTGCATTCTCGACGTCAACATCGACGCCGCGCAAAAGCTTGCGACATCGATTGGCGGCATCGCGGTTGCGTGCGACGTCACAAACGCGCAAAGCGCGGAAAAAGCCGTTGCCGAAGCGCGCGAGCGGCAAGGCGCCGCGCGCATTCTCGTCAACTGCGCCGGGGTCGGGCCGGCAAAGCGCATCATTGGCCGCGATGGCCCGATGCCGCTTGCTGACTTTGATCGTGTGATTCAGGTCAATCTCATCGGCTCATTCAACATGATGCGCCTTGCCGCCGCCGCGATGGCCGGACTCGAACCGCTCGATCATGGCGAACGCGGCGTGATTGTGTCGACCGCATCAGTTGCGGCCTATGAAGGCCAGGTTGGGCAAGCGGCCTATGCGGCGTCAAAAGGCGGCATCGTTTCGTTGACGCTGCCGGCGGCGCGCGAACTCTCACAATATGGCGTGCGGGTCATGGCAATCGCGCCCGGGATTTTTCTAACGCCGATGCTCAAAGCGCTGCCGGAAGAGGTACAGGCGAGCCTTGGTGCATCGGTGCCGTTTCCCAAGCGCCTGGGTGGGCCGGAGGAATATGCCGAGCTGGTGCTGCATATCGTGCGCAACGGCTATCTCAATGGCGAAGTCATCCGGCTGGATGGCGCGCTGCGCATG
>DATAIA010000264.1:0-12608 GCA_036262895.1 Xanthobacteraceae bacterium | reverse complement strand
CCTCGAAGGATCGGTCGGCCTCAAACATCGATCAAAATAGGGAGGGCAAAGAGAGTCAACCTCAATGCAGATGAAGCATGCCGCCAATCGAGCGAATCTCAGCCGGTTGAATCAGCCGGCAATGCGCGACGGTCACCGAGTGTAACGGTCCTTCAAGCCTCTTCTGCCAGAATTGAAGGAATTTCTGCAGGCTGGGAAATTCGGGGAACAAGTCGTATTCCTGCCAAATATAAGTCTGCAACAAAGCCGGATGATCCGGAAGCCGATACAGAATTTCAGCCGTCGTCAGACCGTAGCCGTTGATTTGACGTTTGAAGTCCTCCGAGACCATGGATGTCCTCCATTCTGTAGAACACCAACTCTTGTTTTCCGCGCCGGTTCATTGCAAGCCTTGGAGGTAAACAATCTGTGTAAATACAAAGCCTTAGCAGCAAGCATATTGGACTGCTGATAACCCCGGAAATTATTGCGCAAGAAATTCCGGCGTTACAACAAGGCCTTCTGAATCGGAGTGAACGCTCTTGGCACTCGAATGTTCGAAGTGCCAAAAAAAATTTTCATCAGCTTGAATCGCAAACTTCTGTCCCCCACTTGGCAGATGGGTGATCCCGCGCTCTTCACGCGCTTTCGCATTGAAAAACTGAAATGTACAGATAGCCCGCATTTTTTGAGGAGAATGAAAATGACGGCGAAGGACGTTAAATTTTCCGTCGAAGCGCGAGACAAGATGTTGCGTGGCATCGATATCCTGGCCAACGCGGTGAAAGTTACGCTTGGCCCCAAAGGCCGAAATGTTGTGCTCGATAAATCTTTCGGCGCCCCGCGCATCACCAAGGATGGCGTTACTGTCGCCAAGGAGATCGAACTCGAAGACAAGTTTGAAAATATGGGTGCTCAGATGGTGCGCGAGGTTGCGAGTAAAACCTCTGACACCGCGGGTGACGGCACCACGACCGCCACCGTTCTCGCACAAGCGATCGTCAAGGAAGGCGTCAAATCCGTCGCTGCCGGCATGAACCCAATGGATCTGAAGCGGGGCATAGACGTCGCCGTTGATGCACTCATAGCAGATCTCAAAAAGAACTCGAAGAAAGTCACGTCAAACGACGAGATTGCGCAAGTCGGCACCATCTCCGCCAACGGTGACGCCGAAATCGGCCGTTTCCTTGCCGATGCCATGAGGAGGGTCGGCAACGAAGGCGTGATTACGGTGGAAGAAGCCAAATCGCTGGAAACCGAGCTTGAAGTGGTCGAAGGCATGCAATTCGACCGCGGATACATCTCGCCCTACTTCGTCACCAATGCCGACAAGATGCGGGTCGAGATGGACGATCCCTATATTCTGATCTGCGAGAAGAAACTATCGGGCCTTACTGAATTGCTGCCGCTGCTTGAATCGGTCGTGCAATCCGGACGGCCACTCTTGATCATCGCAGAGGATGTCGAAGGCGAAGCGCTTGCGACGCTCGTCGTCAACAAACTGCGCGGCGGCTTGAAAGTTGCGGCAGTGAAAGCACCCGGTTTTGGCGATCGCCGCAAGGCTATGTTGCAGGACATCGCGATCTTAACCGGCGGCACCGCGGTTTCCGAAGACCTCGGCATTAAATTGGAATCCGCAACCCTCAATATGCTTGGGCGCGCCAAGAAGGTCATGATCGACAAGGAGAACACGACCATCGTCAACGGCGCGGGAAAGAAGTCCGACATCGAAGCGCGCATCAACCAGATCAAGATAGAAATCGAAGACACCACATCGGATTACGATCGCGAAAAGCTCCAAGAGCGGCTGGCCAAACTTGCGGGCGGCGTTGCAGTGATCCGCGTCGGCGGCGCAACCGAAGTCGAAGTCCGGGAACGCAAGGATCGCGTTGACGATGCGCTGCATGCCACCCGCGCCGCCGTCGAGGAGGGCATTCTACCAGGCGGCGGTGTTGCGCTATTGCGCGCCGGCAAAGCCCTCGACAGGCTGAACGCGGAGAATTCTGACCAGAAGACCGGCATTGATATCGTCAAGAAAGCAATCAGCTGGCCGGCGCGCCAAATCGCGATCAATGCCGGCGACGACGGCTCAATTATCATCGGGAAGATTTTGGAAGGAAGCGGCTACGGCTTTGGTTATGATGCCCAAACCGGCGAATTCGGAAACCTGATACAGAAGGGCATTATTGATCCGACCAAAGTCGTGCGCACTGCTCTTCAGGATGCCGCCTCAATTGCCGGGTTGTTGGTCACCACGGAGGCAATGGTTGCCGAAATTCCGAAGAAACAGCCCCCTATGCCTGCGATGCCCCCCGGCGGCGGAATGGATTTTTAGCAGCAGGCATCCGATGAAAACTTAGAAAATAAATAGCGGGAGGCGGGTTTGTAAAATCCTTCTCCCACAAATTGTCGCGCACAATACAGCTTGATATGGACTACTCCTGAAACCTGAAAATCCGTTTCCAGTCATTCTTCATATCGACAACGATCCAGCCGTTTGCGGCTGCGGCATCCAGGGCCGCGTCCAATCGGCCAAATGAAGTCCGGCGATCATAGGCATATTCACGCTCCGCATCGGTGTGATGGATTATCAATCCCAGCCGACGCCCCTGCTGCGTTTTGGTTGCCCATTGCAGCATTTCAAGATCACCATCCGAATTGCCGAAAGCAGCAACGGGACGCTGCCCGATATGCTCGTTGATGCCTACCGGTTTGCCGGCTTTGTCATCGATGAAATTGACTTCTGGCAGACGAAAAAGCTCTGGAGCGTCGCCTTTCACCTCAAATCGCGTCTTGATACTTGATCCCACGACCTGATCGGGCGGAACGCCATAAATCCGTTGGGTCCACGGCCGCATGAATTCGATACCGCCACCAGAAACAATGAACGTCTTGAAATTGTTGGCGCGCAAAAATGCCAATAGCTCGACCATCGGCCGATAGACAAGATCAGTATAGAGCTGGTTAAACCTTGGGTGGCGTGCAGTCGAGAGCCAATCTTGAACGATGCGCTCGAATTCCTCTGTGCTCATACCGGCATGGGTCGCCATCACCAGTTCCAAAATGCCGCGCTCTCCGGATTCGGAAAGCGCTTTCATGTCCCCCTCGATTGCAGCTTTGAATGGCTGTTTGTCTTTCCATTCCGGATGCTGGGGCGCGAGTACCTTCACGCGATCAAGCGCAAATGCAAGCTGAACGTACATCGGTTGTTCGATCCACAACGTGCCATCGTTATCAAACGTGGCAATTCGCTGTGATACCGGAATAAATTCCGAAGATCCCTCTCGCGTCGCCGCTGAAACAAAACTTACAATCGACTGTTTCGCTCCGGACTCATTCCACGAGGGAAGCGGATCGACTTGCGCAAAAACGTGCCTGCCTGGAGCAAAATTCGCGGCAATGGCAATCACAAACGCAAAGAAAAAACGTGCAAGCGATTTCATCGGAGCACCACTTAAAATAAAATACCACGCGAGCGCCCTACCCTAGGGCGCACGCGTGCATAAATTTCTGTTAGTCGGAGGGATGACCGCCTCCCCCTTTCACTTCCTCCAGAACCTGATCGAGGTTATACGACGCTGGAGCCTGTAGCGGCGGGAATGCCTTGTAGGTCAAGAGATGTTGCAACCATAGCTGCTGACCGATCGGCAATAGATTCCAGTCATAGATGTAAGCGGTCGATGGAGCGGCAAGTGCCCCGCCAAGGCCGACGGCCGTTTTTTGACCTGGACCAACAGCCTGCTCGAATGGGTCACGCTTGATATTCTGGACCAGAGTGAAGTTGTATTTGATGAGAGGCTGGATCCAACCTTCTGCGCCAGTCTGCGCCATGCTGTAGTACATTTTCCAATTCTTGTAGCGAACGGCTGACGGGGTTGCGCCCGAGAAGTAGTAGAACACCTCACGCGCGGATTTCGCGGACTTGCCTTCCAGGAAATCACGTTGATCAACGCCGTCGAGTGTCGTCTTGACGATGCCGGGATATTGGCCCGCTTCAATCTGCTTCTTCAGGCCGTCCCCCTTCGGACCGCCGGCGATATTCACCAACGTGGGCAACCAGTCGAGAGCAGCAAAGAGCTGGTTATTTACGGTGCCTGGCCTGATGACGCCCGGCCAACGCACCACCATCGGAGCACGATAGCCGCCTTCCCAAGCCTCACCCTTTTGACCTTTGAACGGTGTGACGCCACCGTCCGGAAAAGTGATGGCCTCAGCGCCATTGTCCGTGGTGAACACAACAATCGTATTATTCGCCTGTCCCATGTCCTCGAGTTTTTTGAGGACGAGACCGATATTGTCGTCGAGCTGCTTCATTCCAGCTTCGTTGACCCCCCAATCCTTACCGCCCTGCTCACCAAGCATTGCTTCATATTTCGGCGACAGCATGGTCGTGACATGCATGCGAGCGGGGTTGTACCAGATGAAGAACGGCTTGTTGGTTCGCCGCGGATCGTTGCGATCCATAAAATCAGTGACCTTGGCCGAGATTTCCTCATCCACCGTCCTCGAACGGTCTAACGTCAATGGCCCTTCGTCACTGCATCTTTGATTTCTTCCCGTACCGTCGGATGATCTGCACGACAGAATATTCCGCGGAGGAGTGAGACAGGTCGTTGTGTTCGAATCGACCGCCCCAGGAACCTCCGGAACGCCAGGAATCGAGGTGTTCCTACAAGGCGGTGCAATCGTCTGCTGGGTCGGAGTTTTGTTGATGTCGGGGAAGCTCACCCCCTGCATGGCATCGAGGTGGTAGAGGTAGCCCCAATATTCCTGGAAACCGTGCGCTGTCGGTAACGAGTCCGTATGATCGCCTAGATGGTTCTTGCCAAACTCTCCGGTATTGTACCCGAGATCAAACAGGAATTTGGCCAAAGCCGGAGTGCCGGGTCGCAGATAGGATGGACTACCGGGGAGTTGCGGCGGGATCATTCCGGTGCGCAGCGGGTACATGCCCGTGAAAAAAGCATTGCGCCCCGAGGTGCAGCTCTGCATGGCGACGTAGTCCATGAAGATCGCGCCTTCTTGCCCGATGCGATCAATATTCGGCGTTTCTCCAACCATCAGCCCGCGATGATAGATACTCGGCTGCATCCAGCCGATATCATCCCCCATGATGAAAAGGATGTTGGGCCTTTGCTGCTGCTGTTGCGCCAAAGCGGGAGAACCGCCGAGTATGATTGTAAGAACGAGAATAGAAAATCCAAAAGATAACCATCTGCTAATGCCGACCGCTTTCGCCATGGCTCGCTCCTTCAGCTAGCACTGAATTGAAGAAGATCTCACTGAGGGAAATTACGCACAGGGTCAGGTCGGCGTTGCACCACACTCTGCTGTCAAAGTTGACAGACGGGACACTTCAAAATTGCAGCGCGCCCCGAAAAATTCAGCAGTGTTAGTACTATCGTAAGTTCAAGAGCACCAAAGCTGTCACGGATATGCAACAGACAGTGAGAAAAACGGCCGCGCGAATTGATATGCGCTTGCCCAATCGGGCAAAACCATTTTTTGTTCGAGCGACCAGGGGTAATCGGGCGAGGACAGGTCGATGCGTGGGGGACGACGCTGGCGGCGTGCGTGGAAAGCGCGCGGATTCTTTCTTGTTATTACATTGATAATTTCGCTGCGCGTCGATGCGGCTTGTCTCGATCCATCAGCACTCGCCCACACGACCGTCAGCATCACACGATTTTTCGATGATGAAGAAAGAAAATCAGAAAACGGACTGGCCGGAATACGTGGAAGCGGCTGGTTTCTTTCTCCAACCCAGATGGTGACCGTCGATCATGTCGCCACAGCCATGCGCCTTTCCACGGACATTTGGCGATCGCTTGAAATTTCCGATGCGGAAACGACGCAGACAATTTCCGCGCGCATTCAGCGGATCGCAGGCACAGGTTCGGAAAAGATAGCTGTGCTCGAACTCAAGACAGCGTTTCCCGGCGCGGTAAGTGTTCACGGCAGGATGGCACCGCTTCTCCCCGAGGAACCGGTTATGAGTATTGCGGCCAGCAACACCAAATCGCGTTCCGTCGGCGGGCGGTTCGTAGAATATGGCACTGCCGATCGGGTAGCAGGCGCCGCACTCCTCGAAATGCACGAGGGAGACGACCGGCTCGCGCTTGATCACGGCGCCTCCGGAGCGCCAGTCTTCGACTGCGAAGGCCGGGTTGTGGCGGTGGTAAGCAACGTCTTTACGCAAACAATCCGGTTCCCATCGAAGACAATCCGAGTCTCGACGGCTTGGGGGCAGCCCAATGTCGTTTCCATTCCTATTCAGCAATTGAGTGAATCTGCTGAAGCTCAATAAGAAGCACTATCCGCTCATGGTGAGGAGCGCGCTTAAGCGCGCGTCTCGAACCATGAGGCCACAGGTGGTCTCAATCCAACGTCCTGCGGAATCGCGTTATGGCAACTCCCATAGCGATAAGCATCAGCGCAAAAAGAGCCAGGGAATCGTAGCGCAAATCGGATAGATCGGATCCCTTGAGCATGATTGCGCGGACGATCCGGATGAAATGCGTGGTGGGCATGCATTCGCCAATCCACTGCGCCCAGACCGGCATTCCTTGAAATGGAAAGGCAAAGCCGGACAACAGAATGTTCGGTAGAAAGAACATCATCGACATCTGTATCGCCTGCAGCTGATTTTGCGCGAGAGTCGAAAATGTGTAGCCGATCGACAAGTTGGTTGCGATAAACAGCAGCCCCAGACCGGCAAGCACGGCGACATTCCCAATGACCGGAACGCCGAACAACCAAACCCCAGCGCTGAAAATCAAACACGCCTGCACACACCCGACAAGAACATAGGGGCCGATTTTTCCAAGCATAATCTCGAAGGGCGAGATCGGCATTGCCAGCAAGCTTTCCATCGTGCCGCGCTCAATTTCCCGCGTCACCGAAAGCGAAGTGAAGATCAGCATCGTCAATGTCAGAATGGTTCCAAGAAGTCCCGGCACGATATTAAGCGCCGTTTTGCCCGCCGGATTGTAACGCGCATGCGCGCGTATCTCAAATGCGGAAGCGGTCGAATCCGGAATAGCATGATCGTTTCGCAATGCGGTCTGAACGAGTTGCGCCAGCGCACCGAGCGCCGAGCCCGACGCAACCGGATCCGTCGCATCCGCCGCCACCAGCAAAGCCGGCCGCTCGCCACGCCTCAGCGCACGTTCAAATCCCTGCGGAATTTCAACAGCAAACAGTACCTCGCCGGACGCAAGCAGATGATCAAGCTCCGTAACCGTATTTGCCTGATGCGTGATCTTGAAATATCTGGTGTTTTGAAGCGCGGCTAGAATTGAGCGGCCAACATCGCTGGATTCTTGCACCAAAACGGCCGTCGGCAAGTCGCGCGGCATCGTATTGATGGCATAGCCAAACAATACCAATTGCAACAGCGGGATGAAGATCATCGTTGCAAACGTCACACGATCGCGGCGTAACTGAATAAACTCTTTCACGGTCATTGCGGCCGTGCGGCGGAAAAAACCGCGACGAAAAAGGGCCAGCGCACTCATTTGGCACCATCCGACGGCCGGTTCATCATTTCGATGAACACGTCTTCAAGGGTTGGCTGTACCCTGGTCCATGTCAGGCCCGGAAGTGTCCGGAATGGCGCAATGGCTGCTTCAAGTGCTTCAGCATCATGGCCGGACACATGAAGGCTGGCCCCGAAGGGAGCGATGGAATCAATTCCCGCTCTGTTTAGAAGCTCGCCGACAAGATGCGTCGCGCCCTCACCCGTGACCGTATAAGTAGTCAAATGCGCGCTTACCATGACTTCATCGACAGTGCCGTGGGCCAGCAGAACGCCATACGAAATATAGGCGATCTCGTGACAGCGCTCGGCCTCGTCCATGTAATGGGTCGATACCAATACGGTGAGACCGTCCGCTGCAAGCTGATGGATTTCGTTCCAGAAATCGCGCCGTGCCTTGGGATCGACGCCGGCTGTGGGCTCGTCAAGCAAAAGCAGTTCCGGCTTCGGTAATGTGCAGGCCCCAAGTGCGAGGCGCTGCTTCCAGCCGCCAGAGAGCGTTCCCGCAATCTGTTCTTCGCGACCGTCGAGCCCCAGTCGTTTGATCATCGTCCGAGCAGCCTCAACGGGATCCTGAAGGCCAAAGATCCGTCCGACGAATTCAAGATTTTCCCGAACGGTGAGGTCCTGGTACAGGCTGAAACGCTGCGTCATATAACCGACGCGACGTTTAATCATTTCCGTCTCAGTGCGAATGTCATAACCGAGGCAAGTTCCAGACCCCGCATCTGGCGTCAGCAATCCGCATAACATGCGGATAGTTGTTGTCTTGCCGGACCCATTTGGCCCCAGAAAGCCGTAGATCGCTCCGCGTTTGACTTGCATTGACAAATTACGAACCACAACCTGACCATTGAATGATTTGGTCAAGCCATGGACATCGATTGCAATGTCACGCGCGGCATTCACCGCGAAGCCTCCTGTTGCGAAAGCGAGACGGTGACCGGCTGACCGACGCGAAGCTTCTCGGGTTGATTGCTGCGCGCCTCTACGAGGAAGACGAGCTTTGCACGTTCCTCAAGGCTGTAGATCACCGGCGGAGTATATTCTGCGCTTTGGGAGACAAAGCTGATTCTCGCCGTCAGATCATCGGCGCAACCGTCACATTCAATGTGAACAATCTCACCCAGCGCAATCTTGGGCAGCGCGGCTTCCGGAACATAAAAGCGAATCTTGATATTGCCGGGGGGCAATAGCGAAAGAACCGGCCGGCCGGTCATGACCAATTCTCCAGGCCGGTAATAGAGCTGCTGGATAGTTCCGGAGGCCGGACTGAAAACCCGCCGGCGGGCCAGTTTGGTCTGCACGGAATTAAACCGCGCCTCGGCTTCACGCAGTGCGGCCTGCGCTTCATCGTAGCTTCTTTGCGTCCCTGCTGCCGTTTTGAGCAGTTTTTCGGCTCTATCGTATGCAATGCGAGCGTTCGCAACGGTTGCGGTTGCCTGGGCGACCTCTGCCTGCTGTAGATCATCATCAAGCGCGAACAATAATTCGCCCTCCTTTACCGGGCTTCCTTCTCTGACCTTCAAGGTCTGTACGCGGCCCGTTTCATCGGGAGCGACAAACAACAAGTCTGCCTCCACCCAGCCCTGAAAGGGTTTCGTGTTGGAGTTTACACAAGCGGTCAACAACAGCGCCATCGCTGACACTAGCAGGCTGCGCAAGCGCCGCTTCGCTTTCAAGCTCCGGAATTTCGATTTCATGCGCGAGCTTTCGTTTTTTTCGCGGGAAGCTCCAATGCGTCGAACAGCAAAGACAAATGGGCCTGCATCATGGCTTCTGCATCGAGCTCTTCGAATCGATCAAACAATCCGCTCCAGATCACCGCAAGAATGCCCGGGGCAACGATCAATTGCGGAAACCGCACAATGATCCTGTTTTTGATTTCGCCGCGGTCCACTGCGCGCTGCAAAATGTGCCGCATGGCGGCCAGTGCGCGGCCCACGATGTTTGAGTAGTAAAACTCAGCCACTTTTGGGAACCGCGGTCCTTCGGAAATAACAAGGCGGATGATGTCTTTGCGGCGCGTACCAAGAACTTCCCGAACAAACAGTCCCGCAAGCTGATTGATACTAACGCGCAAGGGCGCGTCAGCGAATTGCGCCAGCTCAACTTGCGCGATGATCGGGCCAAGTGCGGAGCGCACCAATTCCTGAAACAGTTCTTCTTTGTCTTGGAAATGCAAATAAATCGTGCCCTTCGCGACCCCGGCGCGTTGCGCGACGTCGTCAAGCCTCGTTGCGGCGAAGCCTCGCGCCGAGAACTCCTCGAATGCCGCCTCGATGATCGCGTCCCGCCGCGCGGCACTTCGCTCCGCGCGCGGATTTGGCCGGCTCTCACGGGAAGCGGCAGTTCGCTTGTGCGCTCTGGGCAGCATCGACATCGGCCTCAATATGACTGACTGGTCAGTCATAATATATTCATTTTAAGGCCTTCAGGCAACACGCTTTTGCAGTATGGAACGCCGCCTTTCCTTTCCCTCCCCCTTGCGGGGAGGGTCGGCGCCGAGCGTAGCGAGGCGACGGGGTGGGGGTACTTTTGAATAGCACCCCACCCGGCTCGCGTCGCTCACCACCCTCCCCAAAGGGGAGGGATAAGAAACCAAGAATCCTCACTGCACCTGTTAGGAGCTCACAGCACGCTCAGCATGCGCCCTCACCTCGCGCAGAGCTTCCGGCGTATCGACATCAATCAACGCCGCCATATCATCCACCGGCACTTCGAAAACCGCATCGGCGTACGTGGTGATGAGATGCCGCGCGCCGACGTCGCCCTCAAGCGCCATCAGGTCCTGAAAAAAGCGGCGTGCCCACACAACCGGATTGCCGCGCTGGCCTTGATAGGTGGGCACCACCACAATCCGGCCCCGTTCGGGATCGAACTCGCCGAGTAGTCTATCGATCAAAGACCGTGTCACCTGCGGCATATCCCCAAGACACACGATGACTCCATCGGCACCAGCAGGCACCTTCGTCAATCCGGTCTTAAGCGAGCCGGAAAGCCCCGCCGCAAATTCCGGATTGTAAACGAACTCAACATCAAGTCCTGCAAGCGCTGCTTCAACCCGTTCACGCTCGTGCCCCGTGACCACGAGCACGGGTTTTGCTTGTGATGCCAGTAATTGCTCGGCTGCGATCCGAACCAAAGGTTTCCCGCCAAGATCCTCCAGCAATTTGTTGGGTGTGCCCATGCGCGTCGAGCGACCGGCCGCGAGCAATATCCCGGCAAGACTTTTTCCGGAGCTTGCGACAGGTGCTTCGCGCGGTTGCGGGCGCGTGACAATTTCCATCAAGAGGCCGCCAACGCCCATCCCAGTGATTTCGTTGGATGAAACAGGAATGCCCGCCAGCAATCGCATCAGCACCCAGTCGAAACCATTCTCCTTGGGCGATCGCGCACAACCGGGCGCGCCCAGGACGGCGCACCCACCCACATCGCCGATCAGCAGCAAATTGCCAGGATCAACCGGCATCCCAAAATGTTCGATACGGCCACCAATCGCCTGCATGGCCGCCGGAATAACGTCTCGACGGTCGGCAATAGCCGATGCACCGAACACGATCACAAGCTCGGCACCGGTTTTCAGGACCTCGTCGATTGCGGTTGCAAGGGCCGCTGTCTCATGCGGCACGCGCCGTTCGGCAACAATGGCCGCTTTGGCCGGCGCGATCCGCTCGTTTGTAACCTTGAGCGTCTTATCGATCACCTTATCGGCAAGTCCCGGCAGCAGCGTCGAAACAACACCGATCTTGCGAACACGATACGGCGCCACCCGAACAAGCGGATTTGCTTGTGAAACCACAGCCAATGCCGCATCGCGCGCAGTCCTTGGCACGGCGAAGGGAATAATCTTCACCGTGGCAATCATCTGGCCGGGAACGACAGGTGCAAATGCCGGCAATGTCGCGAGCGTGATCGCCGGGTCAATCCGATTGACCGCATCGACGCCCTGACGATCAATCACCAAAACGCCGGCACTTTCCGCAAAGAGATTGGCGCGCCCGGTAAAAGCCTCATCGACGCGAACGGCGTCGCCCGCAACACCCGCTGCAATATCGGCAGCTGCGTCGTCCTCGGTTACATCGCCGGGTTCAAGGCGCGCGACGACGATTTCCGACACACCCGCTGCCTGAAGTGCGGCGATCTCCGCATCTCCAATCAACGTGCCTTTTTTCAGAACCAGGGTGCCTTTGCGGATCGAGTGAACCGCCATCGCGCCCTTGGCATCGGCAGGAGCAACAGCGCCGAACTGCATTACTTTGTCTCCGGCGGAAGGCGCAGGCGCGCGGTAATTTCAGCCATAATCGAAACCGCAATCTCGGCCGGCGAAATCGCGCCGATATCAAGTCCGATCGGCGCGTGGATTCTGGCGAGCGCTGCATCGCTCATTCCTTGCGCCTTCAGGCCCTCAACGCGCCGCCCATGTGTTTTTCGCGAACCAAGCGCTCCGATGTAAAAACAATCGCGATTGAGCGCATATAATAAGGCCGGATCATCGATCTTCGGATCATGCGTCAACGCAACGAACGCCGTGTAACGATCAACCGCCAGCGACGGCAGCGCCTTATCCGGCCATTCGGCAATGACGCGAACATCGGGGAACCGCTCGGCCGAGGCGAATGCCGTTCGCGGATCGACGATGACAACATCATAGCCGACCAAACGGGCCATGGGCGCAAGTGCCTGACTGATGTGAACGGCACCGGTAATAACAAGCCGCGGCGGCGGTACGTGAACTGTCAAAAACAGACGGCGCTCACCGACCTCAACCAGCCCGCTCTTCCCGGTTCGCATCCGCTCTTCAAGCACGTCCTTCAACGGATCGGACGTAATCTCCGAAGCCCGGACGATGCGTTGCTCGCCGCTTGCAACGTCGGTCACTACAACAGCCGCGCGCCGTTCCGCGCGTTCCGCATTAAGAGCTGAAAGAATATCGAGGCGCATGGGGTATGAGATCTCTTCTTGATCCCTCCCCCTCAGGGGAGGGCGGCGCTGAGCGTAGCGAAGCGTCGGGTGGGGTGTTTCCTTCCCGGGGGCCAGACCCCACCCGACCGCCTGACGGCGGTCACCCTCCCCTTTCAGGGGAGGGATA
>DATAIA010000263.1:0-2577 GCA_036262895.1 Xanthobacteraceae bacterium | reverse complement strand
CTTTCATGCAAGCGCGCTACTTGCGGCCGCAGGCGATCGCAAGACAAATCCCTTTCGAATTGAAGGAGCTCTTCAATCGAGGCGCCATTGCGCAAACGCGCAAGTTTCGCGCTATCCTGATCACAGGAGCTGTTGTTCGAGGGTGACGCAGTCGATTGTTGCGGCGGCCCAATCGACGCTTTCGGCGCCTGCATAGCGGAGGGCGCATTTTGCAAACCGTTGTTCACATCTTGCCGCTCGACGGCGGCAAGCTTTGGCGAATCGGCAACTCGTCCAGCCGAGAAGTCCTGTTGGCCTTGAACGTTCTGTGGTTCCACGGGCGCTTTTGTGCGCTGCCCGTCCTGTGCCGATTGAACCCTCTCGTCGCCAACTCGCGGCGGTGCGGCTGTCGCAAGTTTTGCGGGCTGGTCGTCGGGACGTGGCCCGGTCGAATTGGACGGCGGGGCCTTCTGACCAGCCTTGTTCTGATCAGCCGTGCTCTGTTGGCTGAGAAGCCTCATGGCTTCCAGCTGTCGCGCCTGTTGCAGTTGCTTCTGTTCGCTATCGATCTCTATGCGCTGAATGCGATATCGCGCGTCGGAAGCGTAGCTTGATGTCGGAAACCGATTGATGAAATCGCGCAGTGCGGTCGGGTCGGCAGAGTCCTTGATGCTATCAAACGCGATTCGGTCGGTCTGGTTCAGATAGTAATCGCTTAGAAGCGATACGTAGGTTTCCGGGCGCTGCCGGCCACCGGTGGCCGTATTGACGTCGGCAGCCACGCGTCTGAACAATTGTTCGATTTCAAGTCCGGGCTCCTTGAGGCGCTTCAAAAGTGCAGTCGTAAATGGGCTGTTGCGCCCTTGTCCGTCAGCCGCGACTTCATCCGCGGCAGTAGAATAGGCGATCACCGTTCCCTGCGTTTTGTCGATTCTGGCCAGTCCGCGAACTCCGCCCAGCGCGCGGGTCTCGCCGCCGGCCTTTCGACGCAAAGTCTCGACGACCGGGTTGTTGCGGCAGGCATCCAGGATCATCACCTTGACGCCGCTTGCGCGGTCGAGCGCGGCGCGAACGTCATCGATCGGCATCATCTGATAACGAAGGCTGACCTCGTCTTCCACCTCGGCATCGACCGGCATCAGGTAGTTGCGGCCCTGATACTGCAGGGCGTGGCCGGCATAGTAGAAGAGCGCGGCGTCGGAATCCGTGGCAAGGCGGGCAAACTTTGCCATGCTGAGATCCATGTCGCGCTTGTTGGCATCGATTGCCTGCACCACCTCAAAGCCGAGCGAACGAAGCGCCGTGGCGACATCTTCAGCATCATTTTTGGGATTCGAGAGAGCAAGGCTCGCATTATTATAATTCGAATTCCCCACCACGAGCGCAATGCGGCGGTCCGCCCTCGCACTTTCGGCCGAGCACGTCAGCAGAACGCACCCGAACAATGCGGCCAACAGAAGCGATAGATGCTTGCTCATTCTCAACCTCCGGACGGTCCGGATGTCCTGCAGTTCAATAGTATTCGTAATATCGATAGCGATATCTTGGCTTGGGCGCAGGCGGTGCACGGCCCGTGGCCGTCACCACAACTTGAATGGGGGCGGAGTAAATTGGCGGGTCGTGGGGAACATGGTTTTCATCCGCTAAAATTAGCTGCAATTTATGCGGACCGAGCGGAAGCGTGATTTTAGCTTCAGTCTGGCCAGCGCCAAAGTGCAGATGATTGAAGTCGCTCGGGATCGGTTGGTCAAACGGTGGTAGCGGGGCGTCGATCAGCAAATGGTGATGGCCGGTATTGGCCTTTTCGAAACCAGCCGGGGCGACACCCATGCCGATCAGGCCGAAGCGGATCACGGGCGTCGGTGACACGTAGGCGTGATCGGTCGGATAAACGAAATAAACCTTCGCGCCCGGTGGCGACGGATGGCGCCCAACATGGGCAGCGGTCGGCGTCGGGGCCTTTGCGGCGTCGACGACATGCACATGGATGCGCTCAGATATCAGCGGCACGGTATTTGGAACGTGGTTCCGGTCGCCGAGCAGCAACTGCAAGGTGTGATCACCCGGCGTTAGCGTGACCTCGGTCTCTGTTTGCCCCGCGCCAAAATGCAGGTGGTTGAAATCGCTCGGTATGGGCTGATCCAATGGAGGCAGTTCGGTATCGATCAGAAGGTGGTGATGTCCGGAATTCTCCTTGTCCGAGCCCGCCGGCGCGATGCCCATGCCCTTGAGGCCGAAATGTACGGTGAATTTTGTCGGTACGGTCTGTCCGTCCTTGAGATCGACAAAATAAACTACGGCTCCGGCGGCTGAAGGTGATGGTCCGCCGGTCGGTTTTGTCTGACCATTCGCGGTCCCCAGCGCCCCAACAACCAGAAGAAATAAACAAGCCGGACTTGCTGTCCTTGTGAACACCACAGCTCCTAGTCTTGATCAAACAGTCTTGGGTCAAATAACGGCTTTGGACTAACGTGCCTCAGTATCTCGAGAACAGCAGGCTATGCCCCACGAACATCACGAAAAAGGTACAACGAAACGTTCTAGGATTATACGTTCAACCTCGCGGGTTCGAATGAGAAGGGTGTGATTACGCTGACG
>DATAIA010000262.1:0-3641 GCA_036262895.1 Xanthobacteraceae bacterium | reverse complement strand
GCGCATAGCCCTGCGCGATCAGTTCCGATTGCAGCCAGCTCTCGTTGCCAGCGAGCGTATGGAACACATGGGCCAGCACGTCACCATAACGGTCGATTGCAGGTCCGAGGCGCCGCAAGATGATCGGCTGATCGATGAGTGCAGCAAGCGCCGGTGTCGGGGTCGTTGCATCGGTATCGCGCGACGCGACTTCAATTCCGGCAAGGCGAACCAGTCTTCCATCGGCGAGCTTCAGGGTGCGGTGATCAATCGCCGCGCTGACCGTGCCGGTTCCGATGGTCGAAAGCTTGCAGCCAGCCGCGATCACCGTATCGCTCTCCTCTCCCCATGCACTCGTGCCGGACAAGAACGATACGGCAAAGAGCGCCGCAATCATCCCAATGATCCGCCGGGGATGCTGCTGCCTTGCTCCGGAAACCGCCGTCTCGGGAACGTGTGCCGCCGCCCTGCCTCGTGGGGGTGGCACCGCAGCCTCCCATTGCGGCGGCAATGCGGCGATGTCGAGCAATGAGCATGGTGAAAGGAGGGACACGATCAATCGGTTGCTCAGGCGAGCTTGAAGACGATCTCCTGCGCACCGTGCCACAGCACGTGTTCGCCGAGCGGACGCAACTGATCGAGCCCTTCAACGATGGTGAGGAAGTGGTTGCCGGCGAGCTGGCCGACTTTGCTTGCAAAGCGCACGCCGCCATAGGCAATGAGGATTTCCGTTTCGCTGATGCCACCGGGATAGACGATGACCTGGCCTGGCGCCGGAAAACTGGTGTGGTTTTCATAGCCAAGCCCGAGATCGAGCTCGCCGAGCGGAATCCAGCAGGCTTCACCGCTCCACCGCACATGAATGATGCGTTCGCGGTAAGGCAGCAGGCTCAGAAATTTCGCGCAGGTTTTCGGAGCAGCTTTGTCTTCGAGGCGCGCTGTGAACGAAAATTTCCCAGCCTCAATGCGAATTAAGCTCACCAGGATCTCCTTTATCGGACGGGTTGGTTGGGGGAGTGCCACACCGGCACCATCGTGAGTGTGACCGTAGACGTATCAAATCGCATCGGAAACCGATTGTCATGCTGCATCGTTTCATGGCTGGCCGCGCTTGATGAGCGGCAAGGCAATTGTATTTGTCTTCCGAGACGGAGGCGAGGTGATCCCTCCCCTTTAGGGGAGGGAAAAGAAGGAGCACGCAAATCAGGCTTACCTGACTTGAGCAATTTCAGAAGCCGTTCTTGGATAAGCCCGAGATCGATGCCGCCGTCTCAAACAGTGAGGTATTGCCTTCTGAGACTTACGGGAGGACGCCATGAACCCAAATGCGACCCCAGACATAAACCTGGATCCAGACGGAAAGATCTTTGTCGGTAAGGGCAAAAAGCCCGAATATCTCAGCCTCCCATTCGCCAATCGGCATGGCCTGGTTGCCGGCGCGACGGGAACAGGCAAGACGGTGACGCTTCAGGTCATGGCGGAAGGTCTCTCGCGGGCGGGCGTGTCGATCTTTGCTGCCGATATCAAAGGTGATCTCTCCGGCATCGCGATGCCGGGCGAAGCGAAGGACGTGTTTGTCAAACGTGCCAAGGATATGGGCTTTGCCTACGAGCCCGATCAATTCCCCGTCGTGTTCTGGGATCTGTTTGGCGAGCAGGGCCATCCGATCCGGGCGACGATCTCCGAATTGGGACCGTTGTTGCTATCGCGGATCATGGATCTCAACGATGTTCAAGAGGGCGTGCTCAATGTGGCATTTCGGGTTGCCGATGAGCAGGGCTTGTTGCTGCTCGACTTGAAAGACCTTCGCGCGATGCTCGGCTATCTCGCCGATCATGCTGCCGAGCTGACGGTTCAATACGGAAATGTCTCGAAGGCGACGATCGGTACGATCCAGCGGCAGCTCCTGGTGCTCGATAGTCAGGGCGCGAACAAATTCTTCGGAGAGCCGGCGCTGATGATCGGCGATTTGATCCGCACCGATCGCGACGGGCGCGGGACGATCAATATTCTTGCCGCTGACAAATTGATGGCAAGTCCACGGCTCTATGCCACGTTCCTGCTGTGGCTGCTTTCGGAATTGTTTCAGCATCTGCCGGAAGTGGGTGATGTCGAAAAGCCGAAGCTTTGTTTCTTTTTTGATGAGGCGCATCTGTTGTTCAACGATGCGCCTAAGGCTTTGCTTGATCGCATCGAACAGGTCGTGCGGTTGATCCGCTCCAAGGGCGTCGGCGTTTATTTCGTCACGCAAAATCCGTTGGATGTGCCGGACAAAGTGCTGGCGCAGTTGGGTAACCGCGTTCAACACGCGCTTCGTGCGTTTACCCCGCGCGACCAAAAAGCCGTCAAGGCGGCGGCGGACACCTTCCGCCCCAATCCTCAACTCAACACCGCGCACGTCATCACGGAACTGGGCAAAGGCGAGGCGTTGGTATCGTTCCTTGAAGGAAACGGCACGCCATCGCTGGTCGAGCGCGCCATGATCCGTCCGCCTTCGGCACGCGTTGGTCCCATCACGCCGGAAGAACGCCAATCGATCATGCAGAAATCGCCAGCTGCGGGAAAGTACGATCACGAGATCGATTCGGAATCGGCCTATGAGCAATTCCAGAAGCGGGTGGGCAATAGCGCTGCGTCTCCTTCTCAAACAGAACAAGATGCATCCGCCGCAGGTGGAGGCGTGCTCGGACAAATCCTTTCCATCACGCAGACGATTTTCGGCACCGGCGGCACGTCTCGGGGGCGGCGGCTTTCGACCGGGCAATTGATTGCCCGCAACGTGACGCGCTCGGTGACCAATCAGGTCGTCGGCAAAGTCGCCGCCGATGTCGGCAAGTCGGTCGGTGGTTCGATGGGCGGTTCAATCGGCCGATCGATCGTGCGCGGCGCGCTCGGTGGGATTTTGCGGAGGTAATGGCTTAAGTTGATTGCGTGCTGATGTGTAAAAAATACCACGCAATATATTTGTCAAATTTTATATTTGTCAAATTTTCTTCCGAGATTACGTTATTTGTTGATATTCGTTTTGTCGCATCAAGCAGAATCGAACCAAATAGCATCGAGGATTCAAGGATGGTTCATCTACTTGGATACGCTAGAATGTAATTGTTGGTTGATATCGCGTCGCGCGTCATAAAATTCCGAAATTGGTGGGGAACAAGGCTCGCAACATGGGGTTCGCGCGCCAGGAACGTAAAAATTGGAGCAATTTACGTTCCTTTTTTTGCAAACTTCAGGAGAAAAACCCATGCTGCAAAAATCTCTCATCGTGGCGGTATCCATATCAGCGCTTACGTTTGGGCCGTCCGTTACTTTCGCTGACCCACCATGTCCGCCAGGACAATGCTTCCATGGCAACAGCAGTCAACCAGCTGATAGCTGCAACAACAATGGATGTACTCTATTGAACAAGCCGGGAACTCATTGCTTCGAGGCTCCTGATAACAAGTGCTGATACGAAATGATGGTGATCCGGACTGTTGGTCCGGATCATCATTTTTCAAATATTTAAGGCGGCCATGTGGAAAGTCGTATTGCTTCCGCTCGGGATTCTTTTGCTTGGCATCGCAATTGCCGCGTCGCCTGAGCACCATTCGCGGCCGAGTTACCAGTTTGCAAAAGTCAGCCGAGGGGTAGCTGTGACCAAAGTGGTTGCCGCAGGT
>DATAIA010000261.1:0-14233 GCA_036262895.1 Xanthobacteraceae bacterium | reverse complement strand
AAGAAACTGCATCCCGACCAGGGGGGATCGACGTACCTCGCGGCCCGAGTCAATGAGGCCAAGGAAGTCCTTCTTCGTCGACATCGATGATGTCCTTCTTACGCACGCAACAACACACAAACTTACTCAGCGGCGCCTATCGGGCACCTCAATGCTTTCTACTATCGGACTCTAACTTTTTGGTTATTGCGCCCTAATTTTTTAAGGGCATGCACGCGATTTCGTTCTTCTTGAAGTAACGACATGCGGCCTCGGCGCGGTCCTTATCGAGGCCGGCAAAGCGGGCGCGATAAAGTTCCGTCGATCCCTTCACGATGCGTTCGGTGAACGGGTCGGCCTTACCCAGCAGGCCTTGTGCCATATGCTGCGCTTTGACCAGGCGCTGTTTGGCCTGTCCTTCATCGGGAAATGCGCCAACCTGGATCATCCATTCGCCGTGATGAGTGACGCGTGCCGGTTGCGCGGACAGACTTACCGCGGGGGCCGCATTTGACGGCGATGAGGCTGCCTCAACGTTTGAGGTGGGCGAAGGCGGTGTTTGGGTTGCCGGCAATGGCGGCTGTGGTGAACTTGGCGCAGGCTGCGCTGATGTCATCGCGGGTTGCGACGATACAGGTAGCGATGCTGCAGCCGGTGTTGGGCTCGCCACTTGGACTGCCGGTGCAGCCGCGACCTCAACGGTCGGTGCTGCCGCAGAGGGGCGGGCAGGCAAAACGCCCAAAACGCCGGGGCGATTGCCGGGAGGAGCAGCGTCGGGTGCAAGCTGCGGGGGAGCCGGTGCTTCGACACTTTCCGCCTGCTGCGGAACAGAGCTTGCTGGAGCGCTCGTCCAGTTCGCGGGAGCCACGGAGGACTGAGGCGTCGGCGTCACAAGCGGTGCGATGGCCGCAGTCTGGATCGATCCGGATTTGACGATGATCGTCTTGACCAGAACCGGCTGGATTGCCTCGTTCGAGCCGGCGCGGGGAGTGGTCGGGACGGTGTTGGCGGCACTCGATGTGGGAATGGTCGCTGTCGGGCTGGCATCGGCGCGGCCGCGGCTTCCGCCTTGTGCCGTCTCGGACTTCGATGCCGGGGCAGAAGCGACCTTGCTCTTAGGTGGCGCGGGCTCCGGCGGTAAATTTTCCGCGATCAAAGGCGCCGTGCGACGGGGCGACGCTTCGGCAATATGCGTTTCAATCAATTGACGCATACGGGCATCGCGCGAACTGCCCGAAGTCCCTCCAAGCACGACGCCGATAATATAGCGATTGCCGCGATGGACCGAGGAGACCAGATTGAATCCGGAGGCCTGAGTGTATCCGGTTTTGATGCCGTCGACTCCAGCAACGCGGCCCAGCAAATGATTGTGGTTGCGCATCGCAACGCCGCGGTATTGGAAGCTTTCTGTCGAGAAGTAACGATAGTATTTCGGAAAGCGATCCTGAATTGCGCGACCGAGCAGTGCCTGGTCGCGCGCGGTGGTCACTTGCTCGTCATTGGGAAGTCCGGAAGCATTTGCGTAGACAGTGCGCGTCATGCCGAGCGCGCGAGCCTTCCTTGTCATCGTCTGCGCAAATTTGTCTTCATCGCCGCCGATTGCTTCCGCGATGACGACTGCTGCATCATTTGCTGATTTTGTAACGACTGCCTTGATGGCGCTGTCCACATCAATCGACTGGCCGGGTTCGAGGCCAAGTTTGGTTGGAGACTGCGACGCTGCTCGCGCGGAGACCGGCATACGGGTATCGAGCTTGATCTTGCCGGCTTCGAGTTGCTCGAACAGCAAGTAAAGCGTCATTATTTTGGTCAGCGATGCGGGGTGCCTGAGATTATCGGGGTTAGCGGTGTGCAGCACCTGCCCGGAATTGCCGTCGATAACAATCGAAGCGTAGGGCGGCTGATAGCCATCCTCATGATGGCGGCGAAAACGTGCGTCGGCAGGATCGAGGCCGCAGCTCAGAAAGACAGACACAGCGGCGCAGCCAAGAAGCCCATAGCGCAGGTTACGCGTTGCCTGAACACGCACGCGGTACATATTCCCCGTCCCCTCGTACGCCATGCACCATCGACCGGTGCCCCGGCGTCCCTGCCGCAGTCCTTATCGCATAACGGACAGCGATCTTGTTTTTCCAGCAACCCCGTAAAGCCGCCCGGCGAACGAAATGTGCCGAACCTTGCCAACGGCTCCCTGGTAAAAAACTAGGTGAACACGGTTGCCAAAGCGTTAAATGACGCCAACAAGGGATTCAGGCTTTTTTACTGCAATGCAAGATCAATGTTGACCCTTTTGTGCAGTGCGGTACAATTTTGCTTAACGTTGGATCGGTTCCAGCGGAGGCTCGGCGGGGTCACAGCCGCGGATCCCATATAGGGAATGACGATGCTCAAAAATTTTGATGATTTTCAAGAGATCAGCAAAGACAACGTCGACATTGCCATGAAGCAGTTCGGTGCAGTCACCATAGGTATGCAGGCGATTGCAACAGAGGTTGCGGACTACTCGAAGAAGTCGTTCGAGAATTCCAGAGTTGCTGCGGAAAAGTTATTCGCTGCGAAGTCTCTGGAAAATGCTTTCGAGGTGCAGACCGAATTTGTTAAGGGTGCGTATGACGGTTTCGTCGCGCAAGCTGCAAAGTTCAGCACTCTTTACACCGATCTGGCGAAAGATGCATACAAGCCGTTCGAAAGTTATTTTTCGAATACGACTTCAGCGAAGTGAACGTGCTGAACGCATATAAAGTTTAAGCCCGGTTCATCGCCGGGCTTTTTATTTTACAGCGCGCATCTTGCCTCGTTAGGCAAAAGGTAAAGTGTGGCAGCGGTCAGTTTCGACGACATGCCGCACCTTGCGATCGATGAAATCGGGCATAGTTGAGATGTGGGACCTCGCTTTTCTGCCCAATTCGTAGATATCGTTCGCAAGTTGGTACAATGCGTCCGTCAATGAACGATTGCATTGTCATCGCCCGCATGCGGTGTAAGGCGCCTGGGGATGGTTTTTGAACGCTGGAACCGTGTCGCTGTGGTGCATATTATCAATTGGCGGTTTCGTATCGCATCGGGTTGCGGCATGATTTATGCTGGTCGGTAGCGAATGCGGATGGATGCGACTGTGTGAAGTACGACGATTACCAAAGCACGATGACCACGCCCAAAAATAATACGCACGCAGTGAAGAGCGGTGGCCGGCCGCAACTTGGCAATGGCAATGGCAACGATGACCGCAAGCGCCGTGGCGAGCCAGGGTCGCCAGGGCCGGGCAGCGCTGTTATTACAAAAACGAAGCCGCAGACCAAGCGGCCGAACATGTATCGGGTCTTGCTCCTGAACGACGACTACACACCCATGGAATTCGTGGTGCATGTCCTTGAGAAATTTTTCAATAAAGACCGCGAATCCGCCACACGGATTATGTTGCATGTTCATCAACATGGCGTTGGCGAATGTGGGGTCTATACTTATGAGGTCGCCGAGACGAAGGTGACGCAAGTTATGGACTTTGCCCGCAAGAACCAGCACCCTTTACAATGCGTTATGGAAAAGAAGTGACGCTTTCTACTGAACCGAAGAGGCCCTGATGCCCACTTTTTCGCGCAGCCTCGAGCAATCGCTCCACCGGGCGCTCGCGCTCGCCAACGAGCGCCATCACGAATACGCGACGCTCGAGCATCTGCTGCTGGCTTTACTTGACGACCAGGATGCGGCCGCCGTGATGCGGGCGTGCAATGTCGATCTGGACAAGCTGCGCCGCAATCTGGTTGCCTATGTCGAGTCCGAACTTGATACTTTGATTACTGACGGTGCTGAGGACTCAAAGCCGACCGCGGGATTTCAGCGCGTTATTCAGCGCGCGGTCATTCATGTGCAGTCATCGGGCCGCGAAGAGGTAACAGGCGCCAACGTCCTGGTCGCGATTTTTGCCGAGCGCGAAAGTCACGCGACTTATTTCCTGCAAGAGCAGGAGATGACACGTTACGATGCCGTGAACTATATCAGCCATGGCATTGCCAAGCGTGCAGGCTTGTCTGAATCCCGACCGGCCCGCGGCGTGGACGAGGACGCCGACTCCAAGACCGGTGATGACACCAAGAAAAAAGGTGACGCGCTTGACGCATATTGCGTCAACCTGAATAAAAAGGCGCGGGACGGCAAAATTGATCCGCTGATCGGCCGGGACGCTGAGATCAACCGCACGATTCAGGTGTTATGTCGCCGCCAGAAGAATAACCCATTATTTGTCGGCGAGGCCGGGGTGGGTAAAACCGCTATTGCGGAGGGTTTGGCGCGTCGTATCGTAAACGGCGAAGTCCCGGACGTTCTCAAGGACTCCACCGTGTTCGCGTTGGACATGGGCACCTTGCTCGCAGGCACGCGCTATCGCGGCGATTTCGAGGAGCGGCTCAAGCAAGTCATCAAGGAGATTGAGGCCTATCCCGGCGCGATCATGTTCATCGACGAAATCCATACCGTGATCGGGGCGGGGGCCACCTCGGGCGGCGCCATGGATGCATCGAACCTGCTGAAGCCGGCGCTTGCGGCCGGCACGGTGCGATGCATGGGCTCGACGACCTACAAGGAATATAGGCAATATTTTGAGAAGGATCGGGCGCTGGTGCGCCGGTTCCAGAAGATCGATGTCAACGAGCCGACCATTCCGGATGCGATCGAGATCCTCAAGGGGCTCAAGCCGTACTTCGAGGATTACCACAAGCTCAAATATACGCTCGATGCGGTCAAGGCGGCGGTTGAGCTTTCCGCGCGCTACATCCATGACCGTAAGTTGCCGGATAAGGCCATCGACGTGATTGACGAGTCTGGTGCCGCGCAAATGCTGCTGCCGGAAAACCGCCGGAAGAAGACAATCGGCGTCAAGGAGATCGAGACGACGATTGCGACGATGGCGCGGATTCCGCCAAAGACGGTGTCGAAGGACGATGCCGAGGTGCTGCAGCATCTTCAGGCAACGCTCAAGCGCGTCGTTTACGGTCAGGACAAGGCGATCGATGCGCTCTCCGCCTCCATCAAGCTGGCGCGCGCGGGTTTGCGTGAGCCGGAAAAGCCGATCGGCTGTTATCTGTTCTCCGGTCCGACCGGTGTCGGTAAAACCGAGGTGGCGAAGCAATTGGCGTCGCTGGTGGGTGTCGAACTCATCCGGTTCGACATGTGGGAGTATATGGAGCGGCACACGGTTTCGCGATTGATCGGTGCGCCTCCCGGTTATGTCGGGTTCGATCAGGGCGGATTGTTAACCGATGGCGTCGATCAGCATCCGCACAGCGTGCTGCTGCTTGACGAAATCGAAAAGGCGCATCCCGATCTGTTTAACGTGCTGTTGCAGATCATGGATCACGGCAAGCTGACCGATCACAACGGCAAGCAAGTGGATTTCCGCAACGTCATCCTGATTATGACGACCAATGCGGGCGCGGCGGATCTTGCCAAGCACGCATATGGTTTCACACGGAGCAAGCGCGAAGGCGACGACGTCGAGGCGATCAATCGGATGTTTGCTCCGGAGTTCCGCAACCGCCTGGATGCCACGATTACATTCGCGCACCTCTCGCAAGAGATTATTGCGAAAGTCGTCGAGAAGTTCGTGTTGCAGCTTGAGGCGCAGCTTGCGGATCGCGACGTCACGATCGAGCTCTCGGACGAAGCAAGCAAATGGCTGATCGCTCACGGCTACGATGAGCAGATGGGAGCGCGGCCGATGGCGCGCGTCATCCAGGAGCACATCAAGAAACCGCTCGCGGACGAACTGTTGTTCGGCAAGCTTAAGGCCGGTGGCCACGTCAGGGTTGTTCTGACTAAGGATGAGGCAGGCAGTGAGAAGCTCAGCTTCGAGTTCCTCGACGGGCCGGTGACGCCTAAGCCGGAACGGCTTCCGGAGCCTCGCCGCACGAAGTCCAAGCGCCGGCCGTCGGGACCGCGGCAACCCAAACCATCCGGACCGAAGGGCGACGGTGGCGGACCGCCGCGCCGCGGCTCGGTCCCCAAGGTGCCGCTCAAGGTGTAAAAAGATCCTCGGTGAGACAAGCGCAATGCCCGGCAATGCCGGGCATTGTTGTTTTTGGCCGGTTTCAGCGGTGCAATCCCCCCATGCGCCGGGGGCCATTGCTCGGAATCCAGCTTCATGGGACACGGGACATCTGACAGCCCGGTTCACCATGCACGCCCCTGAAACATCCAACCTGGTGCGCTTTTCATCTCTCACGGGCATGAGCCTCGGCATTGCCGCCGCGGCTCGCTCGGTTTTGAGTTATGTCCTCCTCGGCACTTACGTCGGCATTGGAGCGCTGGCTCACGATCTCGACTTCAGTATCGGTTGGATTGTGATTTCGACACTATTGATGTGGGCTGCGCCGGCGCAGGTCATTTTGCTATCTACCCTTAGTTCTGGATCCGCCTTGATCGAAGGGGCTGCTGCGGTGTCGGTCAGTGCCGTGCGTTTGCTGCCGATGGTGGTTTCGCTTTTGCCTCTGCTTAAGGGTCCGCAGGTTCGGGCCTGGCAACTGATTACGCCGGCTCATTTCACGGCCATCAGTGTCTGGGTTGAATCGCTTCGTCTTCTGCCCGGGATGCCCCGCGAACAGCGGATTGGATTCTGCAACGGTCTTGGAATTGGATTTTTGATGTTTGCCGTGACCGGATGCGTGCTGGGGTTCTATCTGGCAGCAAGTCTGCCTGCTTTGTTTGCCGCGGCACTGCTCTTCCTCACGCCGATTTCATTTCTGACTTCGGTTGCTCGCAACAGCCGGATTCTTTCCGATCGTCTTGCATTGGCTTTTGGCCTGATCGTCGCGCCAGCGCTTGCTTATGCCAAGATCGAACTTGATTTGCTGTGGACCGGGCTGATTGCCGGAACGCTTGCCTATGCAATCCAGCGCTACCGAAGGGCGGTGCGGTGATGCCGGGCGCGGACTGGATTTGGGCTTATGCGGTGCTTGTGCTCGTCGGATTTTTGCCGAACGAGATCTGGCGCATGCTTGGCATTATTGTGGCGCGCGGCCTTGATGAGGATGCGGAGATCATCATTTGGGTGCGGGCGATTGCAACCGCGGTTCTCGCCGGCGTGATTGCAAAAATCGTTTTCTTTCCGCCGGGCGTATTGGCAAGCGTTCCGTTGCCGATCCGGTTAGCCGCATTCGGCATCGGATTTGTGAGTTACCTCGTGATCAAACGCTCGGTACTTGCCGGGGTTGTTGCTGGCGAGATTGCGCTCATGATCGGCGCGTCGTTTTTCGGCGCATAGACCCTTATCGGATCGAGGCTAATACCGCGCTCAGTTTTTTCGCGTGTTCGGCCAGGACTTCCGGCTTTTCTTTTTCGCTTGCCGGAGGCTTCATTGCCACCCCATCGAAACGTGGGACGACGTGCACGTGAAGGTGGAACACCACTTGGCCGCCCGCCGATTCATTGAACTGCTGAATCGTAATGCCATCAGCATGGAAGGCCTTCATTGCGGCCTTTGCTATGCGCTGTGCAACGGCAGAAACCTGGACAAGATCATCGGGTGACACGTCAAGAATATTGCGTGCCGGACTTTTCGGCAGGATCAGCGTGTGGCCGGGCGCGCGCGGCATGATGTCGAGAAACGCAAGGACCCGATCATCCTCATAGACCTTATAGGCCGGGAGTTCGTCCCGAAGGATTTTGGCGAAGATGTTATTTGGATCGTAGCTCGACATTTCCTGCTCCGGTATTTGGGGCGGTCAAAATCTTCATACGGGGTGTGTAGCAGAAACCAGCGGAAAGACTAAACGTCTTCTTCTATTTCAGTCCTCCTAAACGGTCCTGCGTCGGTCAGTTCTGCTCCAGCAGCCTCGACGTAGGCGCGTTCGCGTTGGAGATAATCGGCCACCGGTTTGCGCAGCATAGGGTCGGCAATGTAGTGCGCCGAATAAGTCGTTGCCGGAAGATAGCCGCGCGCGAGCTTGTGTTCTCCTTGTGCGCCGGCCTCGACACGATCAAGCCGGTGTTTGATGGCATAGTCGATCGCCTGATAATAACAGAGTTCAAAGTGCAGAAACGGGTGATGTTCGATCGCGCCCCAATGCCGGCCGTAGAGTGCGTCGGAGCCGATAAAATTTATTGCGCCTGCAATATATCGTCCGGCACGTTTGGCCATCATCAGCACGATCTGATCGCGCATGGTTTCGCCAATGATGGAATAGAAAGCGCGAGTGAGATAGGGGCGGCCCCATTTGCGCGAGCCTGTATCCATGTAAAAGCGAAAGAACGTATCCCAGATCGTTTCCGTCAGATCATTGCCGGTTAGCCACTCGATTTCGATGTCTGCCGCAAGCGCATCCCGTCGTTCGCGCCGGATCGCCTTTCGCTTGCGCGAAGCGAGTGCTGCAAGAAAATCTTCAAACGTTGCGTAGCCGGCATTCTGCCAATGAAATTGCTGATCGGTGCGTTGCAGAAAACCGCGCGCGCCGAGCACGCGCCATTCGTCAGCGGTGGCGAAGGTGATGTGTACGGATGAAGCCCCGCGCAAGCTGCAAAGCTCGACCGCGCCTGCGGCTAAGCCGGTGCGATAGTGCTCTTCATCCTTTCCCGGCAGAACGAGCAGGCGACGTCCGGTCACAGGTGTGAACGGCACCGAAATCTGTAGCTTGGGATAGTACTGTCCGCCCGCACGCTCGTAAGCATCGGCCCAGCCGTGATCAAAGACGTATTCGCCTTTCGAATGCGATTTTAGATAACACGGCGCAACGCCAACAACCTCGGCGCCCATCTTCGCGATCAGATGCTGCGGATGCCAACCCGTCCGAGATGTGGCGGAGCTGGAGCTTTCCAACGCCGCCAGGAAAGCATGAGAAATGAAGGGATTAAATGCAGCGGATGTTGGATTAGCACATGCATCCCACTCGGCAGCCGCAATGTCCTTGATCGCGCCGATGACATGGATTTGCAGTTCTTTGGCGTCAGCGTTCATCGTTTAAAGCGTCACCCAAGGTGCGAATGCTGCCGTTTATTAAATAGGACGAAATCCTTCGAATATCATCTGGTCGGCCCAGCGCTGCGCGCGCGTGCAATCCTGATGTGTGCGTACTGTCCAAGTCAATAATGGGAGCCCGAATAGGTGTCGGGCGAAGAACGGCGCTGGCGCGGGCAGGTCGTGAATTCGATACGCGATGAATTGCAGACGGCTGCGCCGGAAATGCAGCAGGTGAGCGCAGCTAAATTTCTGCCAGGTGCTCAGGCCATCCCATTCTTCGTCTTTGTATTGCCGTTCGGCAACGATGCCGCGGCAAAGCCCTGGAGCAAGATCTCTGAGTTTTGCAATCTGATCCGGATCAAACGACATGGCGGCCACGGGGCCGCTATATGTTTGCAGAACAGCAGCGACCCGTTCGGGCAGGCGTGGATCGTTGTCGTAGTGAGTTTTAAGTTCAAGCACCACCGTGACGCGGCCTGCGACGAGATCGAGCAATTCACCAAGGGTGATGATGCGATCTGCAGAACGTTTGAACGGAACTTTTTTAAGATCCGCAACGCTCAGGCCGTCGAGCCGCCCTGTACCCTCAGTCAAGCGGCCCAGCGCGTCGTCATGGTAGACCACGGCCTCGCCGTCGGCCGTGATTTGCAGGTCGACCTCGATTGCGTAATTCGCTGCGACTGCGGCTGAAACCGCGGATGCGGTATTCTCGATGACGCCGGCTGCCGAATCGTGCAGGCCCCGATGCGCGATCGGACGTGCAGTCAGCCAATCATGGTTTGGCATGAGTGGCGTGGTCCATGACGCTATGAGACTTCGAACGATGCTTCGACCTCCACGGCCGCATCCATCGGCAGAACGGCAACGCCGATTGTTGATCGGGCGTGGCGGCCCTTGTCGCCGAAGGCCGCGACCATCAGGTCGGATGCGCCATTCATGACCTTTGGGCCGTCAAGGAAGTCCGGCATTGAGCTGATGAACCCGCCAAGGCGAACCACACGGACAACCTTATCAAGGTCGCCAATACCTGCTTTGATCTGGGCTAGAAGGTTGATGGCGCAGGCTTTGGCTGCCTTTTGCCCGTCCTCGATTGATACGGTCCCGCCAAGCTTACCCTTGGCGACCAGCTTGCCATCCGATCCAAAGCAAAGTTGGCCGGAGACCACGATAAAGTTGCCGGTTCGTACGAACGGCACATAGTTGGCCACTGGTGCGGCTGGTGTCGGCAGCGTGATCCCAAGATCAGCCAGTTTCTTCTCAATAATTCCTGCCATTGTGGTCTCCTTCGCGAAGTTTTGGGGGACCGGTTGCTTGGGGGCTTACTTGGGGTCCCTTTTCGGTTCTGTCATCGCCGATCAAGGACCTGAGAGCAAGCGTTCCCTGTTCCGTGGTTGCGGCTAACCTGCAACCTCCCTATGTTTGCTGCGGGGAGGGATGGAGATACGGTATGGCACGGTCTAATCACCTCACCTGGGCCGGCGGTCTTCTTGCCGTGCCGCTCGCCGTGGCGGTCCTTTCGACGGCCGCTTTTCCGGCCACGGACAGCGAGAGCGTCCCGCTTATATCGCATCGCGCGATCTATGACCTGAAGCTTGCCAATGGGCATAATAAGCGCTCCCTGGAAGCCGTTCGCGGCCGGATTGTGTACGATTTCTCTGGAAATAATTGCGAGGGCTATGCGCTTCAATTCCGCCAGGTGACGGAACTGGACACCGGGGAGGGCAAGGTCGCGACCAGCGATTTGCGTTCGGTGACGTGGGAAGACAGCGCAGCGAAGAGCTTTCGCTTCAACTCGCAAAATTTTCTCAATCAGAAGCCGGTCGACAATGTCGACGGGATGGCAAACCGGCGTGGTGAAGGAACCGAGGTAGATCTGAAGCAGCCTCAGCGCAAAAGGCTGGAGCTGGGCAACGTCGTTTTTCCGACAGAGCACATGCGCCGCATTCTCGATGCGGGACGGGCCGGCAAGTCTTTACTCGAATTGGCTGTTTATGACGGTTCGGAAACCGGGGAAAAGGTTTACCAATCCCTGACCGTGATCGGCCGGAAAATCGAGCCGAATGAAAACAAGCCCACTGATGCGGCCGCAAACCAACCGACACTTGCCGGCCTTGCGCGCTGGCCTGTTACGGTCAGTTATTTCGACAAGGCGTCAAATACCGGCGAGCAGACTCCGGCTTATTCGATCTCATTCGAACTTTATGAGAATGGCATTTCGCGAGCGTTGCTGCTCGACTATGGCGACTTTTCCGTTGCAGGTCAGATGACGTCGCTCGACATCAAGGATGCTAAGCCGTGTCAGTGAAAATTCCAGAGCGGTCACCCCGGCCAAGCGAAGCGCGAGCCGGGGTCCATAGCCAACGGACTTAATGTATGTTGCGGAAGCCCTGGATTTGCAGAAGCACAGGGGTGATGGGCTCCGGCTCTCGCTTTAGCTCGGCCGGAGCGACGGCATCGAGTTGTTGAAGCGTTGTCGCTTACTCATCATCGTTTTCGAACGCCAGCCCTTTCACGACAGTCTGCCGTCCGAATTTTTCCCGGATGCGATCGATCGCGCGTTCGGCTGCAGCCGAACGCGTGCTTTGGTGATCAACCAGATCGGCCGGGTCGGCCTTATCGGCGGTGGTCAATCCGGAGGCGCCAATGCCTAAGAGCCGGAAACGCGTGCCGTCGGTTTCTCGGGCAAGCAACTCGCGGCCAGTCTTGAATATAGTTGCTGCAAGCTGGGTTGGGTTGGTGAGGGACTTAGCTCGCGTTCGCAAGCTGAAGTCCGCGGCTTTGAGCTTCAGCGTAATGGTTGCTCCTGCAAGCTGTTTCGCTTTGAGCCTTTCTGAAACACGCTCGGACAAAGTCCAGAGCTGGCGTTCGAGCGAGCGAAAGCTGGCAATGTCCTGATTGAACGTTGTTTCCGCTGAGATGCTTTTGGTTTCTCGGTCGGGTGATACCGGTCGATGATCGATGCCACGAGCAAGTTGGATCAAACGTTTTCCGTCAGCGCCAATCCGCCGCATCAACTCGATCTCATCCGCTGCGGCGAGCTCCGCAACGGTGCGAAATCCGTGGCGTTCGAGCCGCGTCTGCGTTGCCTTGCCTACACCCCAGATGAAGCTGACTGGTTTTGGCGCAAGTAAGACGCGCCCCTCCGAAGCGGTGAGTACGGCGAAACCCCGCGGCTTATCGAGGTCAGATGCGATCTTCGCCAGAAATTTGTTCACCGAGAGGCCGACGGAAATGGTGATGCCGAGTTCTTTTTCAACCTGTGCCGCAAAACGGGTGAGTGACTTCGCCGGCGATTGGCCATGCAGGCGTTCCGTACCTGATAAATCGATAAAGGCTTCATCGATCGACAGGGGTTCGACGAGCGGCGTCAATTCCAACATCAGCCGCCGCACCGCGCGTCCGACCTCGACATACTTTTCCATGTTTGGACGGATAACGATGGCATTGGGACAGAGCTGGCGCGCCTTGAACATCGGCATGGCCGATCGCACGCCAAATGTTCGTGCGATGTAACATGCGGTCGAGACAACGCCGCGCGTGCCGCCTCCGATAATCACCGGCTTGTCGCGGATTGCAGGGGCGTCTCGCTTTTCAATCGTGGCATAGAACGCATCGCAATCAACATGTGCGATCGAGAGCGTGTTGAGTTCGGGATGGCGGATGAGCCTCGGCGAACCACAGGCCCGGCAACGGGGCGGCCCGTCATCTACATCGCTCGCGCAATCACGACAGAATCCAGGCATGGCATGATCAGTGCGGGGGGTGAACGTCGAATCCGCATACTAAGGCACTTCGCGTTCCCAATCGCGCCCGACGATCGCCCGGCGCGCGCCTTCCACGGCTTCCGGTTCGATGCCCGCCTGCTTGGAAAATTCGATGATGAGGGTTTCGTCCGATGAAAGATGGTCGAGGACACCGGCCAGAAATCCAGGTTCGGCGGCGGCGGTCCGGATTTGTTCCGGGCCTATCCCCGAAAGGACGAGAAAGCGGTCCAGCCGTTCCGGGTCGTCCGCGATGAAGGCAAGTGCCTGAATGGCCAGCGCTTCGGCATTTTCCCGACTGAAAACGTTAGATTTCCGCATGGTAGTATTTGCGTTTCCGTAAGAAATCGCCCCTAGGGTCTTATAAGCTAAGTATCGGCTCGGGGCGGGAAAAAGCCTATTTTGGGACCTAAAGCAGAGTTCCGCGCCGGATCAAGTCCGGGGGAGCGCCTGGATCCGGACAGCAAAGGTCCTGATCGGGCCCTTCCAGTGGTTTTAGGGACTATCATGCCGAGTTCTGGCCCGGGTCTAAAAGCGACATCTGCAGCATAGAAACATCCGGGGGAATAAGGATGGTAAAGACCGTCCTGATCGTGGAAGACAACGAGCTCAATATGAAGCTCTTCCACGATCTGTTGGAAGCTCATGGTTATCAAACCCTTGGCACTCGTAATGGCGTCGAGGCGCTGGACCTTGCCCGAAAACATCGGCCTGACCTGATCGTTATGGATATTCAGTTGCCTGAAGTGTCCGGGCTTGAAGTGACGAAGTGGCTGAAGGACGATAACGAACTTAAATCCATTCCGGTGGTGGCTGTGACCGCTTTCGCCATGAAGGGCGATGAAGAGCGAATTCGAACCGGCGGCTGCGAGGCCTATCTTTCCAAGCCGATTTCGGTCGGCAAATTCCTTGAAACAGTCCGCCATTTTCTTGGAAATACCTGATGACTGCGCGCGTCCTTGTCATTGATGATGACATTGCCAATGCACGATTTATCGGGGCGCGGCTCGCGGCGGAATATTTCGAAGTCACCTCGGCGACAAACGAAAGCGAAGCGCTCCGCATTTGCGAGCGCGGTCAATGCGACGTTGTGCTACTCCATGCCGCGCAGTCAACGATCGACAGTTTTGCCGTATGTAGAAATCTGAAGGCAAACCAGTCGACCCGACATATCCCCGTTCTATTGATCACGGCGCATGATCAGTCGGTTGATCGGATGCGGGCCCTTGACGCCGGGGCGGATGATTTTCTGTGCGAACCGTTTTCGGAGGTCGGATTGCTGGCGCGCGTACGTTCACTGGCGCGCCTGAAACTTCTGTCCGATGAGATAGAAATGCGTGCCGCGACCTTGAAGGAACTCGGGGTTCATCAGCAAAATATCGACGTTGCGGAAGCCGGGAAAAGTGGGCGGGTACTGGTTGTTGATGACCGGTCGTCGTCAAGAAAGTTGATCGCTTCCGCACTCGCCGATGATCATTATGTCGATGTGCAGGGCGAGCCGTACGAGGCTTTATTTTACGCGGCCGAAGGTGATTATGATTTGATC
>DATAIA010000260.1:0-2080 GCA_036262895.1 Xanthobacteraceae bacterium | reverse complement strand
GCAAATTGCTCCTACTCCGCGCCAAGCTGATGAAAATGACCACTTCCCTGGCCTGGAGCAGGTCTCCCTGATTGCTATCCGAACGCCGCGAAACCACTGAAAAGAACTCCGAAATTAAAGTCTTCGGGTTTGTCCTGATGGGAATCAGGTGGCGTTCGCTGGGTATTCGCTCGCACGCGGCTCCGTAAGACCTCGTTCCGGTTCGTTACGAACGAAGAGAGTAGCTTTCTTCCAGATCAACCCCGTTCGTAGTTGGCGATAAATCCGCTTCACGTTCATTATGCCCCGGTCCGCGCCGCTTCCAGGCCATTGTGCCGGCATCCAAGGGATCGAACCGGATGCTAAGTTAGAGCACGGCTTAGGCAACGCGGCGGGGCGCAGTATTCGATGCGGACTGTCTCGCAAATTCGCCGCCCCGTTCATAACCACGAATGAAGACCGCATTATCATACCGATCCGGGTAGGTGTTCCGTAGTTCATCTGTTGCGTCGGAGTAAGACTTACCCCGGGCGTGGGGGCGAAGGGCGGCCTCGAACCCGGAGCGGTAAAGGGATTCTCGAGTTTCAAGGTGCTGCCCCGGCTCTTCGTAGTGGACCTTTTCCGTGTCCCGCAACCCAATCCACCATTTCTCGCGCGCGGCATCGATAGTTTCTGCCCCGGCCTCTTTCAGGGCATTGCGGACTTGAGTTGCCTCACGCTCGTCTTCGGCAAAGGCAATCAGGATAGTGTGACCACTTCTTAAAGCATCCTCGTAAAAGAACAATTCGTCTTCTGGAAGCCCATGGGTAGAGTCTGACTCCAGCGCCTTGCCCAGTGCCGCGCCGCCGATGGCGCCTCCTGCTCCAAGAATGCCGGCGGCGGCAAAGCCGATGGCCATTACCGGACCGATACCGGGGACAATAATGCTGGCAATAGCCGCGCCCAGTGACATTCCTCCACCCAGGCCCAGTGCCCCGCCAACCACTGCACCCAACCCACCTGCCATGCCGGGTTGCTCGCCTTCGCTAAGGGGCACTTGCCCCAATTCCTTTTTCTCCAAATCAGCCGGACCCGGGGTGAGAAGGTTAATTTTGCTATCGTCAATCCCCATTGCGTGGAGCCGTGCGACGGCTTGGCTGGCATGGGGAAGGGACCAAAAAATGCCAACGACGCTGAGCATTCGATTGATTCCTCCACATAAGACAGAAGCAGAATAGCTGCCAACGGTTGTAAGAGCCTCAGGGTCAAAAACCTGGCGCAAAATTGCCTTCGCGTCGCTTCTCGTGGGCTATACTGCCGGGCCGCCTTGATTGCGACAAATGGTGGCAGGAGCAACTCGTGAAACAGATTTCGCGCCGAGAGATGTTGGGCCGGTCGTCGCAAATGGTGGTGGCGGCGGCTGCAGGTCTGCCCTTGCTTAGCGGGCAGGCGAATGGCGAAGCCGCCGGCAAGGCAGAGCGGCCGCTCAGAGTGGTGGTAGCGGGCGCGCACCCGGACGATCCTGAATCCGGCTGCGGCGGCACCATCGCCAATTACACCGACTTGGGCCACGAGGTCTCCATTCTTTATTTGACCCGCGGCGAGGCCGGCATCCGCGGCAAGTCAGCGCGGCAAGCTGCTGCCATTCGCACCGCGGAGAGCGAGAAAGCCTGCGCCATTCTGAAGGCAAAGCCGGTGTTTGCCGGGCAAATTGACGGCGACACCGAAGTGAACCGCTCGCGCTATCAGGACTTCAGCAGGATTCTGCAGTCGCTGCAACCCGATATCGTATTCACCCACTGGCCCATTGACACGCATCGTGACCACCGTGCCATGTCTTTGTTGGTCTATGACGCCTGGGTCGCGGCGCACAGGGCGTTTGACCTGTATTACTTTGAAGTGGAACAGGGCACGCAGACACAACTATTCCATCCCACCAACTACGTTGACATCAGCAAAACCGAGCCCCGCAAGCGGGCGGCCTGCTTCGCACATGTCAGCCAGCAACCGGCAGACTGGTACCGGCTGCACGACCAAATGAACCGCTTTCGCGGCATGGAAAGCGGGTGTGAGCTGGGGGAGGGGTTTGTCCGCCACTGTGAGAACCCGGAAACTTCGGTCC
>DATAIA010000259.1:0-6891 GCA_036262895.1 Xanthobacteraceae bacterium | reverse complement strand
AAAAGAAGCGCAACGAAGTCATGCAAATGGCTCTGCTGGAGCCGAAGCTGTGCATTCTCGATGAGACCGATTCAGGCCTCGACATCGATGCTCTGAAAATCGCCGCGGATGGCGTCAATCGTTTGCGCTCGCCCGATCGCGCGACAATCGTCATCACTCATTATCAGCGGCTCCTCAATTACATCGTGCCTGATGTCGTTCACGTGCTCTCGAAAGGGCGCATCGTGAAAACCGGTGGCAAAGAACTCGCGCATGAACTCGAGGCTTCGGGTTATGCACAGTTCCAAGACGAGGCGGCGTGAGCCTAATCCCATGAAAGCCGACGTCCAGCCCATCAAGACAAAAGCCGAGCAGGCGCTCGCGGACGCTTTTGCCAGCGCTCGAAAAACGCTTCCGAGTGGCGGAGGTGTTTCCGAGCACCGCCAGGCTTCATTCCTGAAATTCGACGGTGAGGGGCTGCCCCACCGTCGCGTCGAGGAATGGAAATACACCGATCTGCGCACGTTGATGCGTGACGCTAAACCGCTTGCCAGCCCGCCCGATGCCGCGGCCAAGAAGCGTGCGAAAAATGCCGGGCGATTGCTTGGCAGTATGGGCGCACGCCGGCTCGTCTTTGTCGACGGATATCTGGTTCCGGAACTGTCGGATCTTTCAAAGCTTGAGCCCGGCCTGCTGATTGTATCGATGGCCGATGCGCTTGCTGCCGGCGACCCCTATATCGTTGCCCGACTGGGCCAGATTGTGCCCAACGATAATATGGCTGTTGCGCTCAACACGGCGTTCATGGGCGACGGCGCGGTTATTCGCGTCGTGAAGGGTGCCAGGATCGAACGCCCAATTCATCTGGTGTTTGTTTCTGCATCAGGTACATCCAATTCCACATTCACCCGTTCATTCGTCGTGGTCGAGGATGAGGCACGCGCGACTTTGATTGAAAGTCACGAAGGGCCGGAAGCAGTTGATTATCAAATCAACTGCGCCCTTGAGTTGGTGGTGGGCGCCCGCGCGGAAGTTGATCACATCAAGATCTGTACAGATGGTGCACAGGCACTTCATCTTTCCACGTTGATGGTGGAATTGGGCGAGCGTGCCACGTTGCGCGATCTGTCGTTTGTTTCGGGTTCGGCGGTCTTGCGCAATCAGCTCTTTGTGCGCTTCGCAGGCGAGAATGCAACGGCCCAACTTGCCGGCGCGAGCCTGCTCAGGGGGCGTCAGCACGTCGATACCACGCTGGTGGTCGATCATGCGGTTCCCGGCGGCAGTAGCCGTGAGCTTTTCAAGTCGGTGCTTGATGATCAAAGCCGTAGCGTCTTCCAAGGCAAGATCATCGTGCGCCCCGGTGCGCAGAAAACCGACGGCAAGATGATGGCAAAGGCCTTGCTTTTGTCCGATGACGCCGAGGCTAACAGCAAACCCGAACTCGAAATCTTTGCTGACGATGTGCAGTGCGGACATGGTGCGACGGCCGGTGCGCTTGATGAAGATCTGCTGTTCTACCTCAGAGCGCGCGGCATTCCTCTCAAACAGGCCGAAGCATTGTTGATTCAGTCGTTTGTTGGCGAAGCCATCGACACAATCGAGCAAGATGCAGTGAAAGATGCTCTGCATGCCGCTGCGCTTGCATGGCTGCACGAGAGAGCATGAGGCTGGAACTCAGAAAATGCATCCGGCGGTAAAAAATGGGGCCTACGATGTCGCGATGATCCGCGAGGACTTTCCGATTCTCGCGACGCAGGTCTATGGCAAGCCGCTGGTCTATCTTGATAACGCTGCCTCGGCGCAGAAGCCGAAGGCTGTGCTCAACCGCATCGATCAGGCCTATAGCTCTGAATACGCCAACGTTCATCGCGGATTGCATTACCTCGCCAATGCGGCAACTGACGCTTACGAGGGCGCCCGTGAAAAGGTCAGGGCATTTCTGAACGCCGAGAAGCCGGAAGAAATCATTTTTACGCGCAATGCCACCGAAGCGATCAATCTCGCTGCATATTCATTTGGTGCTCAGCATATCAAGGCAGGCGATGAAATCGTGCTCTCCATCATGGAGCACCATTCGAACATCGTGCCGTGGCACTTTCTACGCGAACGCCATGGCGCGGTGATCAAGTGGGCGCCAATCGATGAAGAGGGTAATTTTCTCATCGATGAGTTCGAAAAGCTTCTGACCGATCGCACGCGCATGGTCGCGATCACGCAGATGTCGAACGCATTGGGTACCGTCGTGCCGGTGAAAGATGTTATTCGCATTGCCCACGCGAGGGGCATTCCGGTTTTGGTCGATGGCAGCCAAGGTGCGGTCCATCTCGACATTGATGTCCGCGATCTCGGATGTGATTTCTATGTCTTCACCGGACATAAACTTTATGGTCCGTCCGGCATCGGCGTCCTCTACGGCAAATATCAGCATCTCGAATCCATGCCGCCGTTTAACGGCGGCGGCGAGATGATCCGCGACGTTTTTGAAGACCGGATCACGTATGCAGATCCGCCTTATAAGTTCGAGGCTGGAACGCCGGCAATCGTCCCGGCGATTGGGCTCGGCGCCGCAATCGATTACGTGCAATCGATCGGCAAGGCGCGCATCCGCGCTCACGAATCCTCGCTTCTTGCTTATGCGCAGGACCGGCTCCGCGAGATCAACTCTTTGCGCGTCTTTGGAACCGCTCGCGAAAAGGGAGCAATTGTTTCCTTTGAGATGAAGGGAGCGCATCCGCATGATGTCGCGACCATTATCGATCGCTCAGGCGTTGCCGTTCGCGCTGGTACCCATTGCGCCATGCCTTTGCTTGCGCGGTTCGGGGTGACGGCGACCTGCCGGGCCTCGTTTGGCCTCTATAACACCACCGCCGAAATCGACAGCCTTGCGCAAGCGCTTACGAAAGCGCAGGATTTTTTCCAATGAGTGAGCACGACATTAAGGATACGGCTGTTCCGGCCGCCCACGAGGCAGCGGCAGAGGCCGCTGCTGTCAGCGCTGAAAGTGGCGCTTCAGCCTTGCCTGAGGCCGAAGTGGCCCGGTTGACCGATGAAATCGTTGCCGCGATGAAGACCGTTTACGATCCTGAAATACCGGCCGATATTTATGAACTTGGTCTGATCTACAAGGTCGACATTGCCGACGATCGCAAGGTTTCGATCGACATGACGCTGACAACCCCGAACTGTCCGTCGGCCGCCGAACTGCCTGCGATGGTCGAGAATGCGGTTGCCACGGTGCCTGGGGTGGGAGAGGTGTCGGTCCGCATTGTTTGGGACCCGCCGTGGGATCAAAGCCGGATGTCGGACGAAGCGCGCGTGGCGCTTAATATGTGGTGAACACTGGTGGCTTGTTGCAGTTTGATGCCGCCGTCACCAAATAGACGGGCAGGCGGATTGTGGTGCACAAGCCCATAAGGAGACGCGACAATGGCCACTGCAAGGCCCCGGCCCCAAGTGATGCGGTTGAGCGAGGCGGCTGCGCTGCGCATCAAGGAGATTCTGGCGAAGACGGAAAAGCCGATCGCCGGGGTGCGGGTCGGCGTCAAGAACGGCGGCTGCGCGGGCATGTCCTATACGATGGAATATGCCGAGCGCATCGAGCCGACTGACGAAGTCGTCGAAGACAAGGGCGTGACGCTCCTGATCGATCCGAAGGCGGTGCTGTTCCTGCTCGGGACTGAGATGGATTTTAAAACCGACAAGCTCTCGGCGCAGTTTGTCTTCAATAATCCCAATCAAACCTCGGCCTGCGGCTGCGGCGAGTCCGTGGCGCTGACGCCCGCAGACGGCGCGCTGGCGCAAACACAGTAGCGCTTCCACGCGAACCGGTATCGGTACGCGTCACCAACAAAGCGCAAATCAGGCAACCTGGATATCGTGGCCCGGCGTATATTCGGGGTCTGTCTCGCAGACCACCCGATTGCGGCCATTGCGTTTGGCTGCATAAAGGCAGGCGTCGGCGCGCTCAAGGCAAGCTTGCATTGATTCACCGGAATGCAGGCTCGCAACCCCGATTGAAACAGTCACGTGGCCGAGATGCTCTCCCGTTGAGCGTTTCATCAGTTCCTTGGTCATCACGGCGCGCCGGATGTGGTCGGCTACCGTGATCGCTTGTCGCATGACGGTCTGAGGCAGAATGACTGCGAACTCCTCGCCACCGTAGCGAGCGGCTATGTCTTGCCCTTTGACATTTTGCTTCACCGAAAGAGCAACAAGCCGCAGCACCTGATCCCCCGTCAGATGGCCGTACATGTCGTTGAACTTCTTGAAATGATCGATGTCGATCAGCATCAAGGATAGCGTTTCGTTGGTTGCGATAGCCTCCTTGACGGCCTTGTCCAGCGCTTCCTCGAAATATTTCCGGTTTGCCAGCGAGGTCAGCGGGTCGGTCAGGCTCTCGGTTCGCACGGTCTCAAGGTTCTGCTGAAGCTGATTGATCTCCTGCTTTGACGCAGTGAGCCGGGTTTCCAGTTTCTGGTTGATCTTTTCCATTTCCTTGGTGGTGACCACCAGGCTTTCGACAATGGCGCGCAAACCCTCCCGGTCCTTTGCGGTACCGAGCTTTTGCGTAACGTTGGCCAAACTTTCCGTATAGTGGGATGCCGAGCCTACGGCCGCGTCAATCATCGCCATGACCTGTTCGATCTCGTCGGCGACTTGATGGCCAACGCTTCCGATCTGGTCAGTCAGGTGTGCCGGTGACAGGTATCTTTCGTAGATACGCTCGACGTCCATTTCGCTCAGCGTGCCCTGCTGACCGAGGATGTCGTTTATTTCTTGATTAAGCTCCGGATTGTGTCCGGTCGCATAGGTATACCAGATCTCGTAATTGCGCGGGTTGGCCGGTTGCCTGAGCGCCTTGATCTGTCCCAGCGCGATTTCCGCGAACGCTACGGTGCGTTCGTGTGCGTCGCCATGAGCCGCCATTGCACTACTCCGCTCGCAGGTGATGACCTGCGACCCCAGTCACATCCCTTTAAGGGTGGAAACCTAGGCGAGAGGGATGAATGGGCGGTTAAGCACCGGAGCCTTGCAGCGAGAAACAACAACAATCGCAGCGGCGCTTACTGGTGAGTGTCGGGAATGCAACACAAATAGGCGGGAGCGCCTATGCTTTGACGCGAACCGGCCGAAGCAGAAAGGCGGGAAGGTGGGATACGTCGAGCTCCTCGACGCGCGCCTGCTCTGCGGGGGACGGCTGCCGCGGAAGCCGTGGCTGGTCCCCAAGCCGCGGGGCGGGTGCGGGAGCGGCCGCAGTTTCACGGGCCGGGGTCGCATTGTGCCGCTTGCCGCGGCGCCCGCCACGGGCTGGGCGGTCGGCAACGGGCTGTTCGAGGGGAGGTAAGGTCTCGGCTGGAGCCTGCTCCGGCTTGTTCATCCAGGGGATTGATTGGCCGATCAGCTTTTCGATGGCGGCGAGGGCCTTCGCATCCGCAGAAGAGATAACCGTAATGGCACTCCCTAGCCGGCCAGCCCGGCCTGTGCGTCCGATCCGGTGAACGTAATCATCGGCGTGGTGCGGAATGTCGAAATTAAAAACATGGCTGACCTCCGGAATATCGAGGCCGCGCGCCGCAACATCAGAGGCGACGAGCAGGGTCACCTCGCCGCGCCGGAACTGGTCAAGCGCAGCCATCCGCGAGGTTTGGTCCATGTCGCCATGCAGTGCGGCGACATTAAAGCCATGTCGCTGCAACGAGCGGTGCACGATTGCGACCTCGCGCTTTCGATTGCAGAAGATGATCGCGTTTTTAAGCCCTTCCGCCGAGCGGATCAGTTGGCGGAGAACCTCGCGCTTCTTCTCGGGCTCTTTCCCGCTGTTGGCCAACAATTGCGTGACCGTTACTGCAGTGGAAGCCGGACGGCTGACTTCGACCCGCACCGGATTGTGCAGGAATGTATCGACGATGCGGCGAATTTCGGCCGGCATCGTTGCCGTAAAGAACAGCGTTTGCCGCGTGAATGGAACGAGTTTGCAAATGCGCTCGATGTCGGGGATGAAGCCCATATCGAGCATGCGATCGGCTTCGTCGATCACCAGCAATTCGACACCGGAGAGCAGCAAACGTCCCCGCTCCGAATGATCGAGCAGGCGGCCGGGGGTGGCGATCAGTACATCGACGCCGCGCGTGAGTTTGACATCCTGATTGTCGAAGGAGACGCCGCCGATCAGCAGGGCGACATTGAGCTTGTGCTTGGCGCCATATTTCACGAAGCTTTCTTCGACTTGGGCGGCAAGTTCACGGGTGGGTTCAAGGATTAATGTTCGCGGCATGCGTGCGCGCGCTCGCCCATGCTCCAGCACCGTCAGCATCGGCAATACGAAGGCCGCGGTCTTGCCGGTTCCGGTTTGAGCAATGCCGAGCACGTCTCTGCGTGCCAGCACATGCGGAATGGCTTGTTCCTGAATTGGTGTTGGGGTGGAGTAGCCGGCCGCTTCGACAGCAGCGAGAACCTTGTCAGACAAACCAAGTTTAGAAAACGACATAAAACCTCAAAATTGACGCCCACATCCTAACCTCGTCGGAGATACAACGACGACGAATTGCACGGGGGGAGAATGGTCGAATCCAGTTCAGACCAATTGCGCGAAACATAATATTGTGTACGAGAAAGTCAATGCACGCAGGCCTTTGTATTGGAATAACAGGAATACATACCTAACATTTTGGCCACGCAAGGACACGCAAGGATGTTCGGGAAATTTGCCTTGTTCGAGCCGGTTTGACCCCAAGATCAGCTTTCAGCGGCTCGGAAGTCGGTTAATTCTTGTATTTGCAGTGGCTGGCTCGGCTCCGCCGGATGTCGTTGTCTCAAAATACACGGCTTCGATCACAAGCGTTCCAACCAGTGTCGGAATCGAGAGCCGAAACGGAGCGGCAAACCGGGTTCCTGCAACGGGCGCGAGCCAGA
>DATAIA010000258.1:0-2702 GCA_036262895.1 Xanthobacteraceae bacterium | reverse complement strand
CGACGGTTTGAAGCCGGCGATCCCGCACAATCTGGAGCACACGCCCGGCGGCTCATCTTCAGGCTCCGCGGCCGGACTTGCCGCCGGCATGTTTCCGATATCAATCGGCAGCCAGACCGCTGGGTCCGTTGTCAGGCCCGCCGCTTTTTGCGGCATCGCCGGCTTCAAACCGTCGCACCGGCTCGTACCGACCGTCGGGATGAAATGCTATTCCTGGGCGCTCGACACGTTCGGCGTGTTTGCAGCCGGCATCGCCGACGTTGCCTTCGCAGCATCAGGAATATCAGGTCGCGATCTGCGGGTTGATCGCGCAAAACCTCAGGCACCGCGGATTGCTGTGGTCCGCACGCATCTGTGGGATGAAGCAAGTGAACCGATGAAGCAGGCGCTCGAAGCCGCAGCAAAGGCCGCGGAAAAAGATGGCGCTTCCGTCAAAGATTTCACCCTGCCGCCGATTTTCGAGCAAGCTTATGAGGCCCAGGACGTAATTTCCTGCTACGAGGCCTATCGCGCGCTGGCCTTCGAATATGACAATCATCGTGACCAGTTAAGCCCGTTTCTGCGCCAAACACTTGAAGAAGCCGGCGCGATCAAACCGGAAACCTATGATGAAGCACGGCGCACCACCAAACGCGCCCGGCAAGCTTTTGGCGACATCATGGAGCAAAACGACATTATCCTGACGCCATCGGCCTCCGGAGCAGCACCGCACGGACTGGAATTTACCGGAGCCACCACCTTCAACCGCTTGTGGACATTGCTCGGACCGCCCTGCATGAACGTGCCGGGCTTGTTTGATCAGAGCGGTCTTCCGCTTGGGGTTCAGGTCGTGGGCCGGTTCGGCCGCGATCTCAATGCTCTGCAGGGTGCGCTGTTTGTTGAGAGTGCGATTGCCCGGCACTGCGGGCGATAGCAGCTCCAGACCATTACATCAGGACATCAGGTAGCCGGCACGGCGGACTGGCTAAATGCGTCGCGCACCACCGCTTCGACCCAGCCGAGCCCGAGCGAAACGCGCCGGATCTGACGCACCTGTCGCTCGACCATCAGCCATAATTCCCGGCTCGGCAATGGATTGGACGTGGGCAACATCACTAGCGCGCTGTCGCGCCGCCCGATCGCACGCGGCAGCACGCCACGGCAAAAACCGCTGCGCACCGCCTGGTAGATCGTCTCTGTGTCGGCAGCCCGGGCGATCACCGATTGATCGTCTTCTTGTTTTGCAAGCCATTGCGCTTCCGGAAGGTCCGCAAGCGTCTCGTCGAAACCGATCCACGGCAATGTGTTGGGATCAATTCCCCGGCGCGCAAAGACACCGTAACCCACCATTCCAACCCGGCGCGCGAGGAAGCTGCCGCTCGCTGGTCGCGCCAATCGCAAGGCGATATCCGCTTCACGCCGCGTCAAGCTCAAGTTTTCCTGCGTACCAACCAATTCCACGACGACGCCGGGCGCAAGTTCGCGCAGCAGCCGCAGTGCGGGCGCCAGCACATGCGCGGTGATCATCGGCACGGCCGTAATCCGCACCACACCTTCCGACTCGCCATGCTGATCGACGGCGAAAGCTGCCGCAAGCGAGGCTTCCGCCTCTTCGGCACGCTCCGCCATACGGCGACCGACATCTGTTGGCGTCAACCGCGTGCCGTCGCGCAAAAACAATGGCGTCCCGATTGCATCCTCAAGCCGCAGCAGGCGCCGTGAGACAGTTGCCTGATCAATGCCAAGCATTTTCGATGCGGCATCCTGCGTACCGTGGCGAACCACCGCAAGAAGGATGCGAGCATCGTCCCACGAGAGCGATTTATGCATGACAGCATAAATATCATGCAGCGCGCGCAATGACGATGACTCCGGCATGACAATAGCGGATAACAAGCGGGAATTTTTTAAGGAGCGAAATAATCCAAATGCAGCCCAAAACTCTTTTACAAATGGCCGGGGTCAATCCTGCGCCATCCAAAATTGCCGATGCCGCAATCGTTGTCATCGATGCGCAACGCGAATATATCGACGGCGCTCTGCCCTTGGTCGGGATTAAGCCCGCGCTCGATGAAATCGGTCGTCTGCTGGGCCGCGCGAGGAAAGCCGGTTCTCCCGTCATCCATGTGGTTCATGTCGGACGCCCAGGTGGCGCATTTGGACCTGGATCACCGGGAGCGGAAATTGCCGCGCCCGCCACGCCGATCGAGGGCGAGACCATCGTTCCCAAAAAGCTTCCGAATGCGTTTGCCGGCACCGATCTTGCCGAGCGCCTGAATGCGCTCGGTCGCCAGGAAATCATTCTCGTCGGCTTCCAAACTCATATGTGCATCGAAGCAACCGCGCGCGCCGCACTCGACCTTGGATTCAAGGCGACCGTTGTTGCGGCAGCAACCGCAACCCGCGACTTGCCTGATGCAATAGGTGGCAACGCTCTCTCCGCTGCCGAAGTGCAGCGAAACGCGCTCGCTGCCATCGCCGACCGTTTCGCCACGGTGACGCCAACGACGAGCGCGATCCCCGATTAAGGCCGGGCAGGAGAAATGGCTTGAACGATAGCAGCTGTATTGCAAACCCCACTTTTGCGTCACCGGAGAGGGTACCCAATTCAGAGGCGATCATTCCAGCCGAGACCAGAGTGCTCGGTATTGATAATGCCGGCGTCCTCCAATCGGAGGATCGGGCGGATATTTTTAGATTAAAGCGTGATGAGATCAGATTGA
>DATAIA010000257.1:0-2951 GCA_036262895.1 Xanthobacteraceae bacterium | reverse complement strand
TCCAAAGAAGCGCACCCGCACATAGTCGTTGTCTGAATAACTCACGGACTTTGACGTGCGTGGCGGCTGGGCGGCCATCTCCGCTTTCGTGAATCGTTTTCCACTCGAGCCGATCCCAACATAATCATTTGCAAGGATGCGTGTGGGAGCGTCGATGTCACCACTCGCTACCGCTCGCGACCACGCGCGCTCAGATTCGCAAATGTACTGAAGGTCAGCTGCATTGGATTGCCCGATGGACACGCAGATGGCGCCTGGAGGCTGGTGAGAAGCAACGGCGGCTGCTGCCGCTACAAAAGCTATGAACATGTCGGGTCTCCTTGTGAGTACCCCAATACGCTAATGTCAGCTTTCCACCCAAAGTTGCCGCGACAGCTTTCGCCCCACTGCTGCCATTCGCACCGTGGGGGAAAACCAACTGCATGGGACACGACCTCGGCAATAACCGATGGTTCAAGCTCGCTCAGGAGCTTGCCCAGACTGGACGTTATCGCAACATCGACGAAGTCGAGGCCGCGTTGAGAGCGCAAGAGCCTAGCGCGCGCCTTTCGGCGATAAAGTCGCTCGTGGAGTTCGAAGGGACGTGCTTTCGCGCTCGTCGAGAAAAGGGCTGGGACACCTAGCGTGCGCTTTCCACCCAAATCTGCCGGCGTCAGCAATCGACCCATTGCGGACCTTAGCTTGATGGGAAAATCCCGCAGGCGCTTCAGAGTGTAGACTAGGGCCCGCGGGTTCTGATCGACAAAAATCCGAATGCACCTAATATTCCGCGTCGGAATACCTATATTGGGCCTGCTAAAGTCGCCAACTGGTGGGTCTTCGGCGCTTTGCGGCTCCTTTTTCCTTCTTTCGCTTCACTTAGCATCAGGAGATCGGCTTTCGGTCTCCAACAAAGAAGGAATTAGATATGCCAATCGGCACAGTGAAATTTTTCGACACTGCCAAGGGCTACGGGTTCATCACGAATGAAGCCGGGGGCAACGATGCGTTCGTCCACATGACCGCTGTCCAAGCAGCCGGAATGCGGACGCTCGAAAAGGAGCAGCGCGTCTCATACGACCTTGAGAACGACCAGCGTGGAAAATCCAGCGCCGTAAACTTGCAGGCCGCGTAAGCCCGCGGCCGCCACTTTTGTGCGGTAAACGAAGGGCGGATGCCATGTGTATCCGCCCTTTTTGCGATTGGAGATCACGTCATGGCGGCTCAACAAGAGTTCTATCTGGAACGCGCCGCGGAGGCTCGCGCCAGCGCTGCCGCGGCAACGCTCGAAAATGTCCGGGATCGCTGGCTTCTGTCGGAAGCAAGCTGGACCGAGATGGCCGCCCGCAGCGAACGCAGCGAGAAGGTGCACGCCAAGCTTATCGCCGAGAAGGCGACGGAGCGGGCGACGTTGAAAGCCGCAAACCAAGGGAGACCACGTTTCGGCGCGAGCTGACCAACGCCGAAGGTCATGTCCAGCAACGCGGACGTCGGAATGTCCGCTTTCGACCCAATCCTGCCATTAGTTGGAACTCGCGAATCTGTCCTCAGAGGGACAGGCTCAGGTTGATAGATACGATATGGTCCATCGTGTCCGGGCCTCCGCGAACGACGGTGAATTGATTTAGATAACCGATTTCAGCGTTCATATTCTTAGTGATCGGCGTCGAGATAGCGATCAGGTTGCGCATACGCTCAAAGCCGCCCTTGGCCTGGAAGCTCGTGCTGTTGAAGTTCCAGAAGCCTTCGTGACTGATCACGAGCGCCGTCTTGCCACCCGCCGTGAAGGGATGACTGTATTTGACGAAGGGGCGGAAGCGCCAGCCAGTTCCCTCCTTGCCGTTACGCCACCGCTGCTCGATGCGGAGCCGCGCGTCGATCGACCCACCGGCAATCTGCGCAATTTTCGCGAACGTGACCTGCTCGCGAAAACGATGCTCCATAATGGTGAAGTCGCCCCCGGAATATTGGGGATCATGAACGTAGCCAGCCCAGATTCCGACTTTCTTGCTTAGCTGATAGCCGAGCAACAGGTCGTCTTCGAGATCGTAGAGGCCGTTGCGATTGTCGCTGAAACGGCCCGTGAGCTCGTTGGAAAGACGCCACTTGTCGGACAGCTTCACGTTGACTGCGGCGGTCGTCCAGATCTGGGAGTCGTTGTGGACCGCAAGCGCCGGAGTCGAGACCGGCAGGATTAGCGGCAGCAGAACTAGTGTCGATGCGGTGCGCATCCGCATCGCCTAGCTGCTCGTTTTGCAACCGCAACCCGGACGGTCCAGACTTTGAGACCCTTGGAGCGTTATGTCCGCTTTCCACCCATTTCGGACTTTGGCGGATTAGGTCTGCTTCCGACCCGTTGCAGACATCGGCGGGCGCTATATTCCGTGTTTCGTCGATATCACTAATCGAAAAAATTGTTTGAAACCGGCGTTCTAATCAATCTATTCGGTTAATCGGTCATATTCGGCGTCGCCGATGCAGCTAAATGCCGGCGCACTGCGTCGAGGAGCCGTTTTATTGGGCAGCTAGCCCCGTCTCTGAGGTGCGATGGCGTTCAATGAGGAACCATCCGAATTGGTCAACAAACTAGCAGTTGAAGGCATAAGCCGGCGACGTGTCTTTTCCGCAGGCGCGGCGATCACGACCGCCAGGCGGAGAGCAACGCTCATCGGTGGCCTTGCAGTCCTGATGTGGGCAACGCTGGCAGCGTTGACCGTCTCCCTTAAATCGATCCCGCCGTTCCAACTCCTCGCGTTAGCTTTTGGAATCGCATTTGTCGTGGGCAGTCTGTGGCTCTTGTTCACCGGCGGCGCCAAGCGCTTCAGCGTCTTCGTGCAACCCCTGTCATTCTGGCTCAGCGCGATAGCTGGATTGTTTGTTTATCACGCCTTGTATTTTGTCGCTCTGCGGTTGGCGCCAGCCGCGGATGCCAACTTGATAAACTATCTTTGGCCGCTTCTGATTGTGCTGCT
>DATAIA010000256.1:0-12235 GCA_036262895.1 Xanthobacteraceae bacterium | reverse complement strand
AGCGTATAACGGTTTAGCAAACCGCCGCCTTCAGCCACTCGGCCACGTCTCCGCGTATCCCAAGGCTTAGAGATGCGGAAGATGGAGGTCAATACGCCTCCCCCTAACCCCGCACTTTCCATAGAAAATTGGGCCACCCGCTACCGGCTGAATATCCAGCCAAGCCCGATATAAGGCCGTCCCCCCCGGGGAAGGCCCCCATTTCCAGCACCGCACAGGCGATCCCAACGATTATCGCGCCTCGATCCTGACCGGAAAAGACGATCGATCGGCGCGTCATCGCCATGCTGAAGGCATGGCGCCCCTACGCCATGCCCCGGCACACTAGCTTCAATCGCGTCAGTGCTTCGTCAGCCAGTCGCGTGCGGCGCGCTGAGCGGCTGCGATATCGAGTTCGGACATCTCGGCCGCGAGCTCGGAGCGATACCGCGCGGCATCCCGGTTGCCCCGCATGGCCGCGATATTGAACCATTTATGCGCCGAGACGAGATCGGTCGGAACCGAACGCCCCGTTGAGTACATAATGCCGAGTTCGAAGAACATGTCGGCTGAAGCATTGGCCTGGCCGAGTGCAGCGCTCTCGACGTCGGCGATTTCATAACGGGCCATGATGGCCTCCCCTGTCGAGCGTGCCTTTTTGCAAGGCATCGCGTGTCCCAAATCCGTGTCCAAAGTCCGTGCAATTTCTTCCCCAGCACGAACGCGGAAATGATCGACCGGATTTTTCAATAGCTGCTTAAGCGGCGCGATGAATCAAATATGAATGGATCGGCATTCGAAATGCCACGAAACGCACTTTTAACCGTCAAAATCGCTCCCCAGCAGCGTTTCCTTTCTGGTGGTTAGATCTGCGAAACCCTGATTGTTTCATCGACGGTAACTATCGATTGAACTGTTCAAAGGACGCGGAACCTAAGCCCCCTCCCATGGGTCCGAGCTGCGCAACGCGTTTATTGGAAAACTCCCGAAAGCGTGGGACGAACGAGAGAACATCGGCGCAACCGCTAGTGGCTCGCGCAACGATGATCTATTCTCGATTCGTTCTGGTGCTTGCTTCGGTTTCGCCTCTCGGATCGCGGCCTCTCTTGTTCCCATCTTCTAACCTGCAGCTTGGTTCTTAAGCAGGAATGCTTTTGGGGACGTCGTAGCCGGATCTTGGGCGAGCAGCACGAGGGCATTGGCAGTTCATTCGGTCCATTCTTACAAGCATGAGGGAGGTTTGAAGTGAAACTACGAATTTCTGCGGTTCTGCTCGGCACTGCTCTGATGACAGCCATTGTGGCAGCCCCAATGGCCGCGCATGCGCAAACGATGGCTAAGCCAGCCACGGAAAAAAAGATAACGCCGCAACAACAGAAAATGAAAGACTGTGCGGCGAAGTGGAAAGAGGAAAAAGCGCAGAAGAAGGTGAGCGGTAAAGAAGCCTATCGCACTTTCATCGGCGGCTGCCTCAAATCCTGAGCCGCTTTTCGACTGAGCAATTGATTATGCGCACTGCAAGCCGGCCAATGGGCCGGCTTGTGTTTTGGCGAGTGCCGAAACAAATCCGGACATCCGGCGAGGCCCCGGCAGGTATCGAATAATGGCGTCCGTGGAAATTAGCCCCAAGGCTCCGGGCGGGTGCACGACGGCGAGTGAATGCTCAAGCCGGTGCATCTGAAAACACAAAGGGCGTCGGCGATGGACTCAAGGATCACACCGATGGGCAAGAAGCTCTTGCCTGCGGCACGGGGCGGACATTGTCCGCAACCGTCTTTGCGGGGAATTCCTGTCCCTTCCACATCGCTTGATGCACTCCAAGAATGGCGCACCGTTGAGTGAAAGTCCTGGACCGACTTGTGGGTCGACCCTGATAGCCAGTTCCCGCAAAGAGTGACCTCGGTCTCGCCGACGCCCTCCGTCGTCGATTTTTGCCGGCGGGACGATGGTAGAAGCATCACGCTTTCTACCGGTCGACCGCGCCGACATGTACGACGCGGCGTTTGGCATCGAAGTGCCAAGCGCCGATAGACCGACTACTTCTTCTTTGCGACCTTACGCTTGGTGGTCTTTTTCGCAGTGGTCTTCTTAGCCGCAGACTTGGTCTTCGATTTGGCTTTCTTGGCCATAACTGCCCTCCTTGCCATACTGAGATGGCGACATCGGAACAGTGCAATCGCGAATCGACTGCACTGCACACCGATTACTACAGCACAATGGAGAAAACCGCGACTCTGCTTAACGAATAGTAGACGACATCTCCGCTTGCTCTCCTCCCTCTGCTCGACATCGATCGCACCCAGCGACCATCGTCGTGTCGCCCCATCCATAACGCGCGTTTTTCACGTTTGTTTGATCGGAATTAAAAATATTCTTGATGCACAGGGATTTTTGCAAAGCGCCTGATTCCAATGTGAGAACGAAAACTGTTCGACTTGCACGACAATCGACGCGACGAAACGCCTTCGAGCACCCGATCCAGGCACCGAAACGCTCCGAAAAAAAATTGTGCCTAGATGCCGTCAAGGCGCTCGATCGACACCGAATTGGGTCGAGAGAGACGGAATCGTTGCAAGTGATTCGCAGCACGCAGGAGGACGAAGATCATCGATGAGCGTCGCGAGATGTCGCCGCGATCGTTTCGCGCGCTTGATGGAGACGCAAAACGAAATGTCGCGTCATGCAAATTCAGCGCAGTGCTGATTAACGGGACACTTAAAGATCGAGCTTGCGCTTGAGCAGATCGTTCACTGCTTGCGGGTTCACTTTCCCGCCCGATGCCTTCATCACCTGCCCGACAAACCAACCGATCAGTGCAGGTTTGGCCTTCGCTTGCGCAACTTTATCGGGATTAGCAGTAACAATTTCATCGACGACGCTCTCGATCGCCGAGAGATCCGTCACCTGCTTCATTCCGCGAGCGTCAACGATGGCGCGCGGATCGCCGCCTTCGGTCCAGACGATTTCGAACAGATCCTTCGCGATTTTTCCGGAAATTACGCTCTCGCCGATCAGGTCGAGGATGGCTCCGAGTTGGAATGCCGATACCGGTGATTGCTCGATGGCCGTGCCTTCCTTGTTCAAGCGGCCGAATAATTCGTTAATGACCCAGTTCGCCGCAATTTTCGCGTCTCGGCCCTTGGCCACCGTCTCAAAAAATTCCGCAGTGACACGTTCGCTCGTGAGAACACCCGCATCGTAGGTTGAAAGCCCGTAGTCGTTTGCAAAGCGCTGCTTTTTTTCGTCGGGAAGCTCGGGCAGATCATGCTTGAGGCTTTCGACGAGAGCGGGATCGAGTTCAAGCGGCAGCAGATCGGGATCGGGAAAATACCGGTAGTCGTGCGCCTCTTCCTTAGAGCGCATGGACCGTGTTTCACCTTTGCCCGCATCGAATAATCGCGTTTCCTGTTCGATGGTGCCGCCATCCTCCAGAATGTCGATCTGCCTGCGAGCTTCGCAATCGATCGCCTGACCGACAAAGCGGATCGAGTTGACGTTTTTGATCTCGCACCGGGTGCCGAGCGGCTCGCCGGGACGCCGCACGGACACATTAACGTCCGCTCGCAAGCTTCCCTTTTCCATATCGCCGTCGCATGTGCCGAGATAGCGCAGGATCGTTCGCAGCTTTGAGAGATAGGCGCGCGCCTCGTCGGCCGAGCGCAAATCGGGCTTCGAAACGATTTCCATCAGCGCGACACCGGACCGATTGAGATCGACAAGCGACATCGAGGGATTCTGGTCGTGAATGGATTTACCGGCGTCCTGCTCAAGGTGTAGCCGCTCGATGCCGACCGTCACCGTCTCTCCATCAGGCATGTCGACGATGACAGCACCTTCGCCCACGACGGGCGATTTGTACTGGCTGATCTGGTAGCCCTGCGGCAAATCCGGATAGAAATAATTTTTCCGATCGAAGACCGACCTCAGATTGATCTGGGCCTTGAGGCCAAGTCCGGTGCGGATCGCTTGCCGGACGCATTCTTCGTTGATCACCGGAAGCATGCCGGGCATTGCGGCATCAACAAGCGACACATGCGAGTTGGGATCGCCTCCGAATGCAGTCGAAGCGCCAGAGAACAGCTTGGCGTTTGAGGTCACCTGGGCATGGACTTCCATGCCAATGACCACCTCCCAGTCACCCGTTGCGCCTTTGAGGAGCTTGTTGGGCTTCGCATGCACATTCATCGAAGATCTCGCTTTTCCGTATTCTTAGATCCGGACGGGATGTCCACTAGAGCGCAGTGAAAAAATTAAAGCACGATCGCGCTCTATCCTTTTGTTTGCGTTCTAGTGACTCCGTCCCAAAATCGCTTGTGTGATTTGTTCCCACTCTATGTCCAGTGCGCCGGTACCCATCGGCTGACGTGCTTCGCTATACCAATAGCGCGCGTTATCAATGTCACCCTCGACCCGATGCAAATAAGCGTGAACCCAGGCAGCATCCCGCTCGCCGCGATGTTGCACCAGTTCATGGGCACGATCCCAGTCCCCCTTTGCCGCCCACCATAATGCTTCAAGCGTCGGCGCAAGAGGCTTGGGTGGAACAGAATGCGACAAGCTGCGGGTAAAATGGGATAGGTCCATAACGCCTCCGCGTTTCGGCTCTTCACCACCACATCTGCGGGCTAAAGCGGCCCGCGGCCTGTTCGATCACGCCGCCCAGGGCAAACAACGTTTCTTCATCAAATGGCCGGCCAATCAATTGCAGACCGAGCGGCAACCCTTGCGCGTCGCAACCGGCTGGAACTGAAATGCCTGGAAGCCCAGCCATGTTCACCGTCACAGTGAATATATCATTGAGGTACATTTCTATCGGATCGCCGGACGATTTTTCGCCGACACCAAACGCAGCGGATGGGGTCGTCGGCGTCAGCATCGCGTCAACGCCGTTTTTAAAGCACTGCTCGAAATCGCGCTTGATCAGCGTGCGCACTTTCTGCGCGCGGAGATAATAAGCATCGTAATAGCCTGCCGACAGCACATAGGTGCCGATCATGATCCGCCGGCGGACCTCCGCGCCAAATCCGGCGGCGCGGGTTTTCTCGTACATCTCGGTGATGTCGCTGCCGGGAACACGCAAACCGTAGCGGACGCCATCATATCGCGCCAGATTTGACGATGCTTCGGCGGGCGCCACGATATAATAAGCAGGCAATGCGTATTTGGTGTGCGGCAGCGAGACATCGACGAGTTCGGCGCCCGCGTCCTTCAGCCACTGCGCGCCCTTTTCCCATAGGGCTTCGATTTCGGAGGGCATGCCGTCGACGCGGTATTCCCGCGGAATTCCAATCCGCATGCCTTTGACCGATCGGCCGACCGCCGCCTCGTAATCCGGAACCGGCACATCGACCGATGTGGTGTCTTTGAGATCATACCCCGCCATTGAAGTCGTCAGCCGCGCGGTATCACGCACCGTTCGCGCGAACGGACCGGCCTGATCGAGCGAAGATGCGAATGCAACAATTCCCCAACGTGAGCAGCGGCCGTAAGTCGGTTTCAACCCGACAATCCCGGTAAAAGCCGCCGGCTGCCTGATCGAACCGCCCGTATCGGTGCCGGTCGAGCCGGCGCATAGAAACGCGGCAACGGCTGCGGCCGAGCCGCCCGATGAGCCCCCCGGGACAAGCTTGGTATCTGAACCGTTTCGCCGCCAGGGCGAGATCACCGGACCATAAAAAGATGTCTCATTGGACGAGCCCATTGCGAACTCGTCATTGTTCGTTTTACCGAGCATCACCGCGCCGTCGCGCCACAACTGGGCGCTGACGGTTGACTCGTAAGGCGGCTCAAATCCGTCGAGGATATGGCTGCATGCGGTGGTCCGCACGCCTTCGGTGCCAAACATATCCTTGATTGCGATGGGAATGCCTTCGAGCGGCCGCGCTTCACCCTTTGCCAGCCGCTCATCAGAGGCCTTCGCCATCATGCGCGCCTTTTCGGGCGTTTCCAAAACATAGGCATTGAGCGCTCGCGCCTTTTCCATCGCGGACAGATGCGCGTCGACAAGCTCGGTTGCCGTGAACTGCTTTTTGGTCAGTCCTTCGTGCGCTTCACTAATGGTGAGCTTTGTCAGGTCGGTCACGGGTTTCATTCCACCACTTTGGGAACCACGAAATAGTGATCCTCGCGCGCAGGCGCATTTTTCAGCACCGCATCGGCCTTTTCGCCGTCGGTCACTACGTCGGAGCGCTTTTTGATCTGCATTGGCGTGACCGAGGTCATTGGCTCGACATCAGACACATCGACTTCCGAAAGCTGCTCGACAAAAGCCAGGATGGCATTGAGTTCGCCCTGCAGGTGCTGGGCCTCTTCAGCGCTTACCGCAATGCGCGCGAGATGCGCGATGCGGCGGACAGTGGCGGCGTCCACAGACATGGGGCCCTCATGAAATGAGTAGAAACGTCAAATCCACCACACGAGGCGGTGCGCCCTCATAGCAGAGGGGCGTTTTGAGGGGCAACCGGAACCAGCCAAACGGTGCGCGCTCTGGACCATCATCTGGCGCGGTTAACCCTCATGAGACCTCGAACGGCTTTCCTTTTTCCGGAACGATCACCCGGGTCGAATGCCCCTTCATCTCGGCCAGGAACGCGTCTGCGTTCTGATCAATGATCGGAAAGGTGCCGTAGTGGCAGGGAATGGCGACATCAAGCTTCAGAAACCGTTTGACCGCGAAGGCCGCCGACTTCGCCCCCATCGTAAACCGGTCGCCAATCGGCACCATGGCGACCTTCGGTTCATGCAGTTCGGCAATCAGCGCCATGTCTCCAAACACATCGGTGTCGCCCATGTGATAGACGGTCGGCTCGCCCGCAGCCTTGATGACGACGCCACAGGGATTCCCGAGATAAACCGGCATTCCGTCCTGCATGTCCCCCGAGGAATGGTCCGCGCGGACCAGAGTCACGGTAAATCCGTTTTGATCAGTCGTGCCCCCAGTATTCATTGGATCGAACCTTTGCAGACCCTTTTCTGCAAGCCACATGCACAAATCGTAGCTGGCAATAACTTTTGCCCCGGTCGTCCGTGCGATGTCCAACGTGTCCCCGACATGATCGGAATGGCCATGGGTGAGGACAACGTGTGTGACGCCATTCATCGCGACCGATTTGTCGGAAACGAAAGCCGGATTACCCGTAAAGAACGGATCGATCAGCACTCCGTTGCCGGCAAAGTCGAGACGAAACGCGGAGTGTCCATACCAGGTGATCTGCATGTGTGAATCCGTCGTAGAAAACGTCTGCCGTCAAAATAGACACTATGCCGGGGCGATCAACTCCAGGAGTACCGTCCCGAGCCGTGGTGGATTGAGGCGGGGGAGCCAGCGTCCGACCAAATCCCGGCTCGTCGACACTAGGATTGGTCCCTGCCCGCCTCCATGTTAGTCATCCAGCTATGTCTGCACTTGTTCTTCCTTTGGTCGAGGCGGCCCAGCATTGGCCACAACGCGGCCCATTGCTTGGTCTTGACCTTGGCACCAAGACCATCGGTGTCGCGGTCTGCGATCCTGATCGGCGGATTGCAACGACGGTCGAAACCGTTGCGCGGAAAGCATTCACAAAGGATGCGGCGCGGCTGATCGAACTGGCCACCGAGCGGCAAGTGGTCGGCTTCGTATTAGGTTTGCCGATCAATATGGACGGATCGGAGGGACCTCGCGCGCAATCGACGCGCGCCTTCGCCCGGAATTTTGCACGATTGACCGAACTGGGCATTGCTTTATGGGACGAACGGCTTTCAACGGCCGCCGTCGAACGCGAATTGATTGCTGCCGACGCAAGCCGCGCGAAGCGTGCCGCTGTCATCGATCAACATGCGGCGGCATTTATTCTGCAAGGGGCCCTCGATCGATTGGCCCGCCTAAACGTGTCCTGATGATCGACATCGTTGCAGCCTTTACACCCGTCTTCTTGCTGATCCTGGCCGGATTCGTGCTGCAGCGAACCGTCATTACCGAGCAGGCGCACTGGGTCGGCATCGAACAACTGGCATATTACGTTCTTTTTCCGGCCCTGATTATCGAGACGTTGGCGCGAGCTGATTTCGGCACGATGCCGGTATTTGATATCGGCGGAGCGCTGTTTGGCTCCATCCTGCTGACGGCGGCGATTTGTTTCGCGTTGAAGCCCCTGCTGTTCAAAAAACTCGGCATGAGCGGCCCCGCATTCACATCTTTCTTCCAAGGAGCAACGCGCTGGAACTCGTTTATCGCGCTTGCGGTTACCGGAAACCTTTACGGCAATAGCGGCGTCGCGCTCTCCACAATTGCGATTGTGGTCATGATCCCTCCTCTCAACATCATGGCGGTGGGTGTCCTGACACGTTATGCGTCGCACAAGCCGCCAAACTGGCAAGACATTCTGCTCGCGCTTGCGCGCAATCCGTTGATCTGGTCCTGCATCATCGGCATGGCGCTGAAACTGCTGCATCCGCCGATCCCGGCTGCAATTTTTACATTCGCGGATACGCTCGGCCGTAGTTCCCTTGCACTTGGGTTGCTCGTCATTGGCGCGGGGTTGAAAGTTGACGGCTTGGTCCGCCCGCATCCCGTAACGCTGATCACCATCGCCCTTAAGCTCATCGTCATGCCGGCACTTGCCGTGCTGATTGCGCGGTCGCTTGGCGTGGGAGGAACAAACTTGACCGTGGTGGCCTGCTGTTCAGGAGTCCCCTCGGCGGCAACTGCCTATGTTCTGGCGCGGCAAATGGGCGGCGATGCCCCCCTCATGGCCCAGATCATTACTCTCCAGACACTTGTTGCAGTGATCACCCTGCCGGTTGTGATCGCAATCGTAAGCATCTGATATCCTCCGGGGGCCCGGTTGGCCTCCTTTCGGCCCAGTAAACGGCCAGCTGATTATGGTTTAATTTCCGTGCCACAATGGGCGGGGCAGCCGCGCGGACTGTGGAGCGCTGCAATGTGGCCTTGCTAGATCCGGCCGATTTCGGTATGGGGACGCTTTAATGAACATCCGTCCCAAATCTTCTTTCGTTCTCAACCGGCGGCATCTGTTGGGGATTGAAGGGCTTTCTTCGGAAGAGATTGTTGGGCTGCTCGATCTGGCCGAGGAATCCGTCGAACTGAACCGGCAGGTCGAGAAGAAGCGCACCTCGTTGCGGGGGCGCACGCAAGTCAATTTATTCTTCGAAGCCTCCACGCGCACGCAATCGTCTTTTGAGCTCGCCGGAAAACGGCTTGGTGCCGACGTCATGAACATGTCGGTCAGCTCATCATCCATTCGCAAGGGCGAGACGTTGCTCGACACCACAATCACGCTGAATGCGATGCGGCCCGATATCCTGGTCGTGCGTCACCACGCATCCGGCGCCGTCGAGCTGTTGGCGCAGAAGGTCGATTGCTCCGTCATCAATGCGGGTGATGGTGCGCACGAACATCCGACACAAGCCTTGCTCGATGCGCTGACCATTCGCCGCAACAAGGGTCGCATCGAAGGGCTGGTCGTCGCAATCTGCGGCGACATCATGCATTCGCGGGTCGCACGCTCCAATATCCTCCTGCTCAATACGATGGGTGCGAAAGTCCGGGTCGTTGCGCCTTCGACATTGCTGCCGGCCGGAATCGAGCGCTTCGGTGTGGAAGTCTGCCGCGACATGCGCGAGGGGCTCGCCAATGCCGATATCGTCATGATGTTGCGGCTGCAGCGCGAGCGCATGAACGGATCGTTTGTGCCGTCGGTGCAGGAATATTCGCACTATTACGGACTCGATCAGAAGAAACTCAATTATGCGAAACCCGATGCGCTCGTCATGCATCCTGGGCCGATGAACCGCGGCGTTGAGATTGACTCAAGCGTTGCCGACGGCCCGCAATCTCTGATCCGCGAACAGGTGGAAATGGGCGTTGCCGTTCGCATGGCTGTGCTCGAAGCGCTCTCCCGTAACCTTCCAAACGCATGACCCCGATGTTTTCCGACCGACGCCCGATCCTTCTTGCAAATGCCCGGATCGTCGATCCTTCTCGCGATCTCGACGCCCAAGCCGACGTCCTGATCGCCGACGGCATTATCCGCGATGCGCAACGTGGCATCCGCGCGTCGGGGGTGCCTGAGGGAACCGAGATCATCGACTGCCGCGGCCGGATCGTCGCGCCCGGTCTGATCGACATGCGCGCGTTTGTCGGCGAGCCTGGGGCGGAATATCGCGAGACGCTTGCGACCGCGAGCCAGGCCGCGGCAGCCGGCGGCGTCACCACGATCATTTGCCAGCCAAACACCAACCCCGTTATTGACGATCCAGCCATTGTTGACTTCCTGCTGCGCCGCGCGCGCGACACGGCCATTGTGCATGTCCATCCGATGGCTGCGTTGACCAAAGGGCTTGAAGGCCAGGAAATGGCCGAGATCGGGCTACTCAAAGCGGCCGGCGCCGTTGCATTCACAGATGGCGCAAAGAGCGTGACCAATGCTCAGGTGATGCGGCGCGTACTGACCTACGCACGCGATTTCGATGCACTTGTCGTCCACCACACCGAAGATCCGACTTTGATCGGTGACGGCGTGATGAACGATGGCGAATATGCCGCCCGGTTGGGACTGCTCGGGATTCCGAAAGCAGCCGAAACAATCATGCTCGAACGCGACATGCATCTCGTCGCCTTGACCGCAGGCCGCTATCACGCCGCCTCGGTGACGTGCACGGACTCTCTTGCCGTGCTGCGCCGGGCGAAAGACTCCGGCGTTGATGTCACCGCATCCGCATCGATCAACCATCTCACGCTGAATGAGGTCGATATCGGCTCGTATCGCACCTTCTTCAAAGTCAGTCCGCCGCTGCGCGCCGAAGACGATCGCAAAGCCGTGGTCGAAGCGCTGCGGTCCGGATTGCTCGATGTCATCATGTCGGATCATGATCCGCAGGATGTCGAAACCAAACGGCTTCCCTTTGCCGAAGCAGCGCCTGGCGCCATTGGCATCGAGACAATGCTGGTTGCGGGGCTGCGCCTCGTTCACAACGAGGAGCTTGGCCTTCTCACTCTGCTTAAGGCGATGTCAACTCGGCCGGCCGAGCTGCTTGGCCTGCCGGGTGGGTCACTGAAACCCGGCGCGCCGGCTGACGTCATTGTTGTCGACACCGATATGCCCTGGGTGCTTGATCCCACTTTATTGAAATCGAAGTGCAAGAATACCCCATTCGATGAAGCGCGCCTGCAAGGCCGCGTCATCCGCACCATCGTGGCCGGACGAACCGTTTACGAGCATTCGTGACCACTGGCGCAACAATGACTTCTCAGGTCGACCGCATCGTTCAAGGCTCGCCTGACTTCGTCAGTCTCGCACCTCAGGATGACGGTCGAACTAGACGCCACTGCTTACATCAGATCCTATTCCGCCGTCATCCTGAGGTGCGAGGGCGTAAGCCCGAGCCTCGAAGGATGCGGTCGACCAATGCATTAGGCATATCAGATGCTCGATAACCTGGTCACATACGCAGTGGCCCTTACGGTCGGCTATTTGCTCGGCTCGATCCCGTTCGGTTTAGTTCTCACGCGCCTTGCCGGAACGGCTGATATTCGCACGGTCGGATCAGGCAATATCGGCGCAACAAATGTGCTTCGCACTGGAAGAAAGGGGCTCGCTGCTGCGACCCTTCTTTGCGACATGCTCAAAGGCACCGTCGCCGTCGTCGTTGCTTCCTCGCTTGCAGGACATGGGCCGTCCCTTGCAGCCGCGCTTGGTGCCTTCGCCGGACATTTGTTTCCGGTCTGGCTCGGATTTAAAGGCGGCAAAGGTGTTGCGACTTATATCGGGATCCTGCTTGGCCTTGCGTGGCCGGCGGCGCTTGCATTCGGTGCGATCTGGATCGCGGTCGCGGCGATCACCCGCTATTCATCGCTTTCCGCTTTGATTGCAAGTGCGGCCACGCCCGCCGTGTTATGGGCGCTCGGCAATAGCGACGAGGCGATGCTTTTTGCGGTGCTCACAATTCTGATCTGGATCATGCATCGCGCCAACATCGCCCGGCTGCTCTCCGGTACAGAAGGCCGGATCGGCAATCGGGCGTAATCGCAGCGCGAGCCCAAGTCGCTCCAGCGTACTTTAAGTTCTCCAAAACAAATCCGCCGCCCCTGGGGCATGATCCGGAAAAGTGAGAACCGGTTTGTGCGGGCTTCGGGTTTACCCGATTTCCGCCATTACACGAGTGCTGCAAGTCGGGAACACCCGACTTGCAGGTAAAGATCATGCCCAAACAAAAATATTAGAGCGCGATCTTCATCGCGCTCTAATCGACGGCGGAT
>DATAIA010000255.1:0-3320 GCA_036262895.1 Xanthobacteraceae bacterium | reverse complement strand
TAAGTATGTAGAACTGGCTGCGGACTATGTGCGGACGCGGGTTCGATTCCCGCCGGCTCCACCAATATCGCAAACCCCAACCGCTGATTGGTTGGGGTTTTTTTATTGCCCGATCGCTCTGGCTCCCGCAACTGCCGGGGGCTCCGCAAACTCCCGCGGACTGCGCCGGTCGGCAGAGTTGCCCGCTTCAAGCCACTTCCTGGTCTCTCCGCCCCACTTCTCTCTCGAGCCGTGTTCTCCCCGTCCGACCCAAGTCCACAAGGGGCACCGCGCACCTTCATGCACTGGCCACGCTTCCCCAAGCAGACAAAATCGAACAAGTTTCATTGCGATGCTCCCAGCCCGTCACGCGGCAGCCGCGTTCAGGGTCGCCGAAAGAGCGGACAATGCGGGTCCGAGACGGGTAGGCGGTAGATAGCCAAAGCCGAGGCGGAATATACGATCGCTTTCGCCAAACCAGGATCCGGACGCCAATTGCAAGTCATGATGAGGCAACAGATTCCAGAAGCGCGCGACGGCGACATCTTCGAATACGTCAGAACGTAGGCGCAGGCAACACAATGCACCGGCATTCGGCCGCACCCATTCGACGCGCTTGCGTTCGCCCTCGCACCAATTCGCCAGTTCCTCGAGGGCGTCAGAGAGCAAACGGCGTCGCGGTGCGAGCACGCTTTCCTTGTGGCGCAGCAACGCTGTGGCGAGCGTCTCGTCGAGGACCGAACCCGAGATTACGGTGTTCATCTTGGCGACGGCTAGTCGCGACCGAAGGTCGGCGTCAGCCACCGTGAGCCAACCTGTCCGCAAGCCCGGCGCGCCGAGCGCCTTTGATACCGACGCGCCGGTGACAATACGGGAGTCGAGCCCCGCGAAACTGTCGGCCACGACATCGTCGCCGTAGACGGCCTCTCGATACGTCTCGTCGATGAAAAGCATCGCTTCCGGAGACCGCCCCTCCATCAAGACAAGAAGCTTCTCGATATCAGCGCGAGACGTCTGAACACCGCTTGGGTTTTGTGGCGAAGCAAGACTCACGAGCCTGGTTTTCATCGAAAGGCTCGCCTCGATTTGGTCCAGGTCCAGCCGATAGCCGTCATCGAACGACAACTTGATCTCGCGGACACTGACGCCGGCTCCAACTAGACAGTCACGGCTTGGCGGAAAGCACGGTGTCGCGAGGACTGCCTCGTCGCCGGGCCGGCAGACTTCGAACGCGAGCAGAAAGAGTCCGAGCGCCGTGCCTTGCGTCGTGATAATCCAGTCGGCTGGAACATTGCAGGCGTCTGCAATTGCCTCACGAAGCGCGACCGAGCCCGCGGATTTGCCATAGCCGAGCTTCAGGTCGCGAATTTTCTCAAGACCAACGAGATCCAGGAGGTCGCCGAATGTCAGATCTTGCGACGTGCTCTCCGCCAGATTGAACGGTCGATTCACGTCAAGGAGTGAAATGATCTCGTTGTAAGGAAATCTTCCGCGCCACTCCCGGGAATTCGTGCGAAGGGCGTTGCCGAGGTCGGACATTTGGGCTCCCGCGGATGTGATCGGAACGCACACATCGTAGCGCGCCTGCATCGCCGTGATCATTCGGACAAGGAGCAGCAAACCCCGGCGTTGAATGCAGCGGGTATGCCGCCGCGCGTCTGCGCGGCCCGCTCCGACAGCCGCAAAGTTATTGACGTGCTCGGTTTCTGCGGGGTGCCAAGTGCTTAGGCGGTGCCTAGGCGTGATTCGGCAATTCGCTTCAGATCATCGGGGGTTGAAGCAGAGTCAATCAACTGCTCAAGCAAGTCCGTGGCTCGCTTCTCGTCTTTCGGCCCACCATCGCCAAGCGTCAAACTCGTCGCAAGGTTAAGTATTGACCGGGGCAGCCCTCGCGAGGCCAAAGCCTCGAGGAGGTGACGAGCCACTTCCGGTTCTCGGTTTCGGTTGCCGCTTAGCAACTCATCAGCAATCGATTCTACAAATTTCAGCGAGCTTTCGTTTTCCGTTCTAAGTATGCCAGCCATGAGCGCTTGTTCGAAGTCGCCAACAGGATGGTGCACGGCTTTTGCCAGCGTGCTCAGCGCCTCTTGAAAACTCAGATCTTCCTTTGAGCCGGCAAACGGCGTTTCTGCGTGGTCCCCGCCCTCTCCTTGCGCATTCGCGGCCGATGGCCGCCACCATTGGACAAAGTCGTCCGCGGATTCACCGTGGAGATCAACGGACGATGCGACCAATTGAGATGCCTGATATAGGCGTCTCTCGGTTACTGTCGCGCTGTCACATGCCTCGTCGAGCGCGGAAGCTACGTTGCTGCCCAGCTCGCTGTGGAGATCGGCCCAGTCTCTATAGCCGAAGACTTCGGATGTCACCTGTCGCGCCTGGGATTCCTTTAGCGAAAGGCGGTATTTGAGCCGATTGGCGGCCCGCGTCGGGATAGACGCGTTCTGGAAGTAAATACGCATGGCTTCGGTCCGAGTTTCCGTGCGACGAGCCTCCACAGCCGGCACGGAATCGAAATGAACTGCTGTGAGACGGCGCAGGGCGGCGACGCCCCGTCAGAAAAAATACCGTCGATTTTTCATGCAGTCAAGGTTGGCCACCTTGCATACACCTGACGGACCGTTGCAGGTCGTCAAGCGCCCGGCGATGCGCGACATGAGGCCTGGGCGCCTACATCCGCAATCTGAGCAAGCACATCGCTGCGGACAATCTCGTGCGACTCCCCTCACCGCGCAGTCATTCGCCGCGCTCCCTTCTACAAGCTTCCTAAAGTTGCAGCTTGCCGTGCGCGTAGATCGTACGGCCGGGATAAGGGTGATACACGAAATAGCGCGCATCGAAGAGATTGTCGACACCGACGCCAATTTCGCTGAACTTGGTCGGCCTGAACGTGAATTTCGCATCGACAACGGCGTACGTGCTCGTGCCGCCGAACACGTCTGGCTTGGTGTCAGTATTCGTCAACGTGTTGTATTGGCGACCCGAGTAGCGCCCTGCGACGGTGACGGCCGCGCGATCGTCGATATGATAGGTCGCGGCCAGCGCAGCTCGCCACAACGGAATCCGATAGAAGTACTTCCCGATAGAGGCTGGATTCTTTGAGTTGGCGAGAATCTTCGATTGTGTATAAGCCAAGCTTGCGACGAGATCGAGACCGTTTAACAGCACATCCTCATTCTGGTAACTCATTTCCACACCGCGAGAGCGCACCTTATCGATGTTCTGAAAGTTCGTGACGTTCGGAATTACCGTCGTGTTGGTCTGGCTAAAGATAGAATTTTTGACCATGTCCTCGAAGTACGACAGGCGAAACAGTCCCTTGGACAATGCCCATTCCGCTG
>DATAIA010000254.1:0-1812 GCA_036262895.1 Xanthobacteraceae bacterium | reverse complement strand
AGGCTAGCTGATTGAATCGTTACCTGCTACTCACGCGCTGATCTCCTTGAGGCGGTTGTGCTCTCTATCTGGTTGACTTGCGCTCCGTACACAGTTTGTCAGGATCTTAATATGAAGCACTTTCTTTGGGCTTGTTTCATTCCCATGACATTAACAGCTCAAAATATGCAGCAGTTGACCGAACAACTCGGCAAAACTGTTTTATACGGCGACGTCGCTCTTTCTGCCGATGGAGCCCATTTAGCATGGGTGCAATCCACCGCCGCAACAACATCAAAACAGACGTATATTCGCGAAACTTCCGGCAACGCGCCGGCGAAACTTGTTAAGGTTCCGATAACCGGTGAGAGGAACGATTTCGATCTCGCGTGGTCTGCGGATTCGGAGACGCTCGCTTTTTTTTCAAGCAGCGGAGAGAGAGGGCAGCGGCAACTGTGGAGCGTAAAGAACGATGCCTCGGGCGCGAAGAAAATTACGAATTTAAATGGATACGCGGCGCGGCCGCGTTGGTCGCACGACGGGAAACAGATTGCCTTCCTGTACATCGAAGGCGCAGGGGGCGGCGGTCCGTTAATGGCCGCGCCTGCGACGACCGGCGTGATCGACACTGCCATTCACAATCAACGCATTGCTGTTCTCGACCTAACGAGTGGCCAGTTGCGCCAGGCGTCGCCTGCGAATCTTCACGTTTACGATTACGATTGGGCGCCTAACGACACGACGTTCGTCGCAACGGCGGCGCCGGGCCCGGGCGACAACAATTGGTGGATCGCGCAGATTTACGTCATCGATATCGCAAAAGGGAACGCCACATCCATCTACAAACCTGCTCTTCAAGTCGCCCTTCCCCGGTGGGCGCCCGGCGGCAAATCGATTGCATTCATCGAAGGCATAATGAGCGATGAAGGATTTCATGGAGGCGACCTGCTCACAATAACTGCCAACGGCGGCGACATCGTGAATCACACGAAGGGGCGAAAAGCTTCGGTAAATTCGTTTTTCTGGCAGACGGCTGATCGAATTCTGCTCATTGAATACCTCGGCGGCGGCAGCGCCGTTTCCGAGTTGAACCTGACAGACGATTCAGCCCGCACGACCTGGCAAGGTCCCGAGGGAATTCACGCATTTGGGAATTTTCCAAACTTCGCTCTTTCAAAAGATGGCAAGCTCGCTGCCGCAGTGCGCAGCACTTACAATTCGCCACCCGAAGTTTTCGCCGGACCACTCCACGAGTGGCGCCAAATGACGAACAACAACGCTGGTCTGGAGGCGAACTGGGGCAAAGCGGAAAGCATCGAGTGGACAAATGAACAATTCACGGTCCAGGGATGGTTAGTGCCGCCGTCGAAAATCGAACCCGGTAAAAAATTTCCGATGGTCGTTCTTATTCACGGCGGACCATCTGGCGTCACTACATCAGAGTGGCCCGCATCGTTTGGAATGTCGCGTGCGATCATCGCCGCACTTTCCATGCGCGGTTATTACGTGCTGCTTCCTAATCCGCGCGGCAGTTATGGACAGGGTGAGGATTTCACCCGCGGGAACGTGAAGGATTTCGGAGGGGGAGATTTGCGGGACGATCTCGCAGGAGTCGATTTCGCGATAAAGAAATATGAAATCGATCCCAATCGTCTCGGAGTCACCGGTTGGAGTTACGGCGGGTTCATGACGATGTGGACGGTCACGCAGACAGATCGTTTCCGCGCTGCTGTCGCAGGTGCCGGGATCGCGAATTGGCAGAGTTACTACGGGCAGAACTTGATCGGCCAGTGGATGATCCCGTTTTTCGGGGCATCGGTTTATGACGATCCA
>DATAIA010000253.1:0-1966 GCA_036262895.1 Xanthobacteraceae bacterium | reverse complement strand
TCCAAGGCGCGATCGAGATGATAGGCGCGGCCGATGATCGCCTCGCCTTTCGCCGCAAGGCCGGCGATGATGAGGGACAAAATGTCTCCTATGGGTCACTAGCGGACATGTCAGGCTATGAGAAAAAAGCGTCCGCTTTATCTCTGAAAGCAGACATTCTGCGAGGCGGCTGATATAGTCAGCTGAGTGCAAGAAGCGGACATTAAACCTGTGCTCAGGAGCGGTCACGGACTTGGCGCATGTCGCGAAAAGAGATTCCCCGCTGCCGAACCTCGTCCCAGAGAACCATACGTACACACCTGACGCTTTCCAACAGGGTAAGACGCCCGATGGCAGCAAGCTGCGGGTGATCTCGTAACACCCGTGGCAACCGGTAGTATGGAATTCGGCTGCATAGATGGTGGACGTGGTGCACGCCGATATTGGCGGTGAACCAGCGCAGGACATGGGGCAAGTCATAGTGCGAACTCCCGCGCAGGGCCGCCTCATGAAAGTTCCACCCCTCATCATGGGTCCAGAAGGTGGCTTCGAACTGGTGCTGGACATAAAACAGCCAGACGCCGATCGAGGCTGCGAGAAACGTAATCGGAACGTGCACCAGCAGGAATGGGCCAGCACCAACCAGCCAAATCATTATCGCGACAAGCATCGCGATTGCGATATTCGTCGCCATTGTACTTAGCCAGGGCTGCCAACCACTGCGCATCAATCCAAACGGGAGTCGTTGCCGCAAGACGAAGTGATACGCTGGACCAACGCCAAACATCATTAGCGGATGCCGGTACACCCGATACAGGACCTGGCGCCATCGGGACAACGCTAGATACTCGCTCACCGTCAGAACGTCGATGTCACCAATTCCGCGATAATCGAGATTGCCTGAATTCGCGTGATGGATAGCGTGCGTGCGTCGCCAAAAGTCATAGGGTGTCAAAGTCACGACGCCGATCACCCGGCCAACCCAGTCGTTCACCACGCGCCGGCGGAAAAACGATCCATGGCCGCAATCATGCTGGATCATGAATAGGCGCACCAGAAAGCCAGCCGCCGGAACGGAAAGCAGCAAGCAAAGCCAGTACCCAATTTCGAGCGAGGCCCACATCAAGAGCCAGAAGAGAACAAGCGGCACCACCGTAACCACGATCTCAAAAATGCTGCGTGCACAGCTCGGTTCGCGGTAGCCGGCAAGGCTCTGAGCCAACGCGCGTGGATCGCCGGTGACGGGGAGATTTGCTACCTGCTCGTTCATGCCACCGTCGAGATTTCGTTTCGCTGCGCTCTAACCTGGGCGCTCGTTTAAGCCTTCGGCATTATCTTCTTTGCGATCCCCTCGGCGACTATCCGTTCTGAAAGAGGAATGAGCGGCTTGTTGCTCCAACCGGGTCGCGAGGAGGATGGGTTACTTCGGCCAGGCTCGCATTTTGTCACGGGATGGGCGGCTATCTCTTTTTCCAGTCGAGCGGCCTCCTCCTCCCGCGTCTCGCCAATCAACACCCGCTTTGTCGCCTTTCGCCCGCGATTAAATTGCGTGTTTTGTTTGAAGCTCATCAAGCTATCTCCAGATGTTGAATTGGTCCACATTCGTCACCGATCAGTAACTACTTGTCGGTTTGAAGGCTTACGCGCTCTCGATGGCTGAATCGAGTGCCTTGGCAAGAGCCTTGGCCCTGGAAAGAGCGGCCCTATGTTTTTCGCCGTCCGAGCGCTCGTCCGCCTTTCCTTCCAAATCTACCGAGACCATGCAACGTATTGTGTCGCCGCCCCGGACGAGCGTAATCGAGAACTTGATTGGTCCGACCGCTGCGGGTAACCTCGACTTCGTCCACTGAGGCTCAAGCCTCCATGCTATTCGCAAATCGCCGCAGGCCTGGGCGAACCCGCCTTGAGAGCGGCAGGATCCGGGTTAGTGCCACCTGCTCTTCGTTCGCCTCGGAAGGATCGTCCGGAGGCCCTCTAGTCCTAGCCG
>DATAIA010000252.1:0-3673 GCA_036262895.1 Xanthobacteraceae bacterium | reverse complement strand
ACGGATTTCTGGAAGTCGACACTTGCCTTGGAGCTGAAGCAGCCTGTCCACGAGGAACTGGAGCCGACCGAGTTCAAGATCGAGAACTATCTCGAGCTTGTGGACTACGCCCCCGCGCACGTCGTCCTCAGTGCCTTTGGTGCGGTAGATCTCGGGGTTGAGGAGGGCGTGGCGAACGCGGCAAAGTTTGGACCGCTTGCCAGATTTGGCGATGACGATCTGAGCCTCACCCTCAATGCCATTTTCGACAAGACCTTCGGCAAATACCGCGACCCGGGCACGGGCCTCGGCTATGCCGCTCAGTTCAAATTTGCCTTGATCGATGGCGTCTCCGCCGGGGCCGAGCTCTTTGGCAATATCTCGGACCTCGGGGATGTTCCGTCCTTCAACGATACTGAATTCAGGGTCGGGCCGGTGCTCTATCTGTCATGGCGGGACGACCAGAACCATTTTGGCTTCACAGGTGATGTGGGCGTGCTCCTCGGCACCACCGACGCGACACCGGATACGACGATCAAATGGGATCTCGAGCTGACCTTCTAGTCCAAGAAGCTTGTCCGCTGGAACGGTTGGCTTTGGAGTCAATTCCGGGGGCTGATGATCCCCTCGTGATCCCGTGGGTTCCACCGGCCTTGTCGACTCGCCTCAGCTCCTTCAATGCCGGTTTCTCAATCGCGAGCCTGCCGCGAAGCCACGTCAACTCGACGTTGCTCCGGCAACACGCGAAGTTGATTCGCTTTTTTGACCCAGATCACAGTTATCAAATCGCCCGCCTGAATAATAAATCTCGATAAATTTCATCGGCAGGGCCGGTTTGTAAAGTTGAGTTTTGTTCCTTCGAGTATCTCCAGACCGTCCTAAATTGTTGAGATGACAGGGAGACCAATCATGCTGAATCCAGAGTCCAAAGAAGCCGTGGTCGCTGAATTAAAGCGCTTTGCCGCCAGCCTGAATCTTTCTGAGGATCAGAAAAAACAACTTCAAACGGCTCTTGAGAACGCTCGAGAGAGGCTCGACGAGATCCGGAAAACTCATCCCGATATCACCAAGGCCGACGTCATCGAGAAGCTGAAATCCGTCCGCGCGACTGCACGCGAACGCGTCGTAAAGTTCCTCACCCCCGATCAGCTCGCCAAGTGGGATGCCGAAGTCTCCAAGGCTAAGACGTTCCTGGGTATCAACGCCTAGTTTTTGCCGGGACATTCGTCCAACCTCATGTGACCCTTGGAAAACTCGAACTTCCAGGGGTCACAAATAGGTGTTGCCATTCAGCAACTGCCTTGGCGAATCTTGACCAACCCAGCACACCGTCGTTCACGTTTCCTTTTTTGCCCTAGCATAATCGGGCACCTGAAATGTGATTCGGGCGCGGGCAGGCTCAAGGCAGTTTTCGGCGCAGCGCTTTGCTTGTCCAAGACCGGCCCCTCACGCCGGAGACGAGCATGTTCACGATCACCGACTATGCCCTGCCAGCGGAAGTGGCTGAACACGTAGCTGATGAAGTCAGAGAGTATATCCGCTCAGCTGCGCAAGCCTGGGAAAAAGTCAAAATCCTGCGTGCCGAACTCGCCAAAGAGCGTGAGACCAGCGAGGCATACCGGTTTGCACTCAGCATTTACGGGTGGACCGGCGGCGATTCGCAGTAAAAGCGGCATTTAGGCTCGTTTGCCAAAGGGTCACATTATTTAGGTTCTGCGCAAAAATTGGGCACTTCAAAATAGTAGCGACCGGGTCTTCACCGATATCGGCATCGGTGCTTTGAACGGGCCGACCCTACGCGATTCCTGGCCTGTGACGGCCGATCTACGGCTGATCGAGACCGGTACGGATCTGCCAAGCGAGATAGGTGAGCGCAGCGCCCTCGCTGATCAGCAAGATTCCAAGAAGAATGCCGAGCAGTAAAGCGGAAGCCGCTGCAATATTCGCCCAGAGGTAGATCGCAAGCAGGATGCCAATGAGTCCGGACGCCAGTACCCAACCCCAATTGGGGAATGGCCTGATAGTGAGTGCAAAACTGACTTTGGCAAAGCCCTCGACCATCAAATAGACAATAAGGAGAACGCTGAAAAGCAGCAGTCCCGTCTCTGGCTGGCGTAGCAGGAACACGCCAATGACAATCGCCAGCACCACAGAGATCAGCTCCAACCAAAAATGTGGCACCTGACGTGCGCCGATCAACCCCATTCCTTGAAGCAGGCCGCTGATGATGAGGATCCAACCGAGCAGGTATATGATCGCTGTTGAAGAGATAAGCGGATAGACGAGCGCGAGCACGCCCGCGATTATCATCAAGGCGCCGCGCACCAGGTACCACAGCGAATAGCGCCTCACCGTCTCTCGCAGCGCTTCGCGCATCGCCGCAGCCGCGGCATCGAGCGAAATAGTCATTTTGGCATCTCTCGTGTCAAAGGTTCAGTTGCAGCGGGATAGTAGCCCAAATCGCCAACCTCGCCGAGCATTGAACGATCGATCGGCCAGAACGAAGCGGGGTCGAATTCATTCGGGCGTCTTGCTTCCTTGTGGGCCTTCCAGGCGGTTTGAGCTGATCCAGTCCACCTAAGGAAACTTAGCCGCGGCACCGCCGCGCTGGGCTGGCGCTCAACGTCACCTTGGTTGCGGCGCTCGTTAGGCGGGACGTCAAGTCGACGAGTCGTGGAGATCTTTTGATTTCTCATTGAGGGCTGAGCGCTCGTGGCCTAAATCGCTGATTCGGGTGAGAAGGGAATCGCAAATGCCCGAAATTAAGAAATTCCTGGTGCTCTCGACAGGTCACCTGAAGAACGAGACAGCCAACTGGCTGAACCAGGTTATCCTCGAGGACGCCCGCTTCATTTCGGGATTGAGCGATGAGCGCATCGAGAACAGCCCCGTGGTCGCCGGTTATGCTGAGTTCGGTTATTTCCTTTATTGCGACGAGGAAGCTCAAGATCGTAACTGGCCTGAGGACCTGGTGGCGGTCATGCAAAATGCCCGCAAGCAGGGAACAGAATATCTGCTGCTCGACCGCGACGTCGTCCACATTGAGGAGTTGGAGCCATGAGCGGAAGTCGGCATGAACGCTGCTGTCCGCCCACCGAGCCCTGTCCGGAGTGCCTCGCCTACTACGCTTGGCTCAATCGAGACCTCGATCCGAAAACCTCAGACGGCGAGGACGCTAATCACCAGCCGCCGGCTCCGAATCCGAATATCACGACTGTTGGCCGGCCGTACCCGCGGTAGGGCCCCCCACAGCGCCAGCCGTTGGCGGTCCATAGATATCGGGGGCAGGCATAACCATAAGCAGGCCAGCCATACCATTCCCCACTATCTCCCCGGCCTCGACCGAGGCGCCCTCCATGATGTCCGTGATGTCCCTCTCCACGATGTCCAAACCCTCCGCGCTGCTTGATAACATCGACAAGCTTTGCCGCTTCACCCAGATCGGAAAAAATGGGACGCGGCTGCACGGTAGCTGATAGGACCGGCTGAGCGAACAGCGCAGCTGCAGCCGTAGCTGCTGCGAACAGGTTTGCTGTCATCAACATGGTCATTTTTCAACTCCTGCTTATTTCTCCGCCGCCCAGGGGTTGGCTAGCGCTCGCGGTATCGGACGCAACGTTTGCCCGAATGGAGCGGAAATGGGAGCAGAAAAATTGAGCAACGGCTCTCTGCAAAGTTGGGCGCAGCGACTCAT
>DATAIA010000251.1:0-14630 GCA_036262895.1 Xanthobacteraceae bacterium | reverse complement strand
CTGTTCGCCGACCTCGCAGGCTTTACGCCCGCCGCGCGCACGCTGCCGCCCGGTGAAGTCGTCTCATATCTTGATCGCCTCGTATGCGCGTTTGACGATCTTTGCGAGGAGCATGGCGTCGATAAAATCAAAACGATCGGTGACAGTTACATGGCGGTTTCGGGTTTGCGCGGCAGCAGCGCCGAAAGCGCCATTGCTATCGGCAATTTCGCATTCGCGATGATGGAGATCATCCGGCGGCAAGGCCCGCTCGGCGGACACAATCTTGCGCTGCGCATCGGCATTCATTGCGGCGAGGCAACCGCCGGCGTCATCGGCGAAACACGCGTGTCCTACGACGTGTGGGGCGATGCAGTGAACGTCGCCTCCCGCATGGAATCCCACGGCGAGCCCGGCCGCATTCACGTGAGTGAAGCATTCCGCGCGCTCGCGGGCGATGCCTTTACGTTCAACGAACGCGGCAGCATGGAAATCAAGGGGCTTGGGCTGGCGCGGACGTATTTTCTTGAGGATGTGAAGGCGCCGGCCCACTCGTCTGCGAAAGCACAGGGTGCCGTGTGATTGCTGCCCACCTTTCGGGGCACGCTAACTCTTCCCCTCTCCACTCGAACTCAGGTGTTCCTGAGTTCGGCATCATTCCAAACTGCTAATGCCCCCTACTTCTTCTCCAGCATCAATGTGCCCTGCCGCTCGATCATCGGCTGGAAGCGGGAAGCGATTTGCGCGATCAGCCACGGCAGCATCACTTCAAGCCGCACGTGATCGTCGGCGACATCGATGGTGCCTGTTGCCGTTTGCCCCAACACGGCAACACTGAAATCGAGATGATCGCCGGCCCAGGTCTGCTGCGTGATCGAAATGATGTTGCCGAAGCTTGACCCAATACCGGCAAGGCCGGACTGAAGCTGGCGTACCGCCTCGCCTTTGCTGAGGCGATGAGGAATGGAAATGATGAGAGGTGCGGCCATACTCAGACCTTGCGCGTCACGGGCCTGAGGAAAAACCGGCTAACGCGGACAATGTTCCGATACCTGAATGCAGTTAGCCAATGTGTAAGGGTCAATTGATTTGAACCATACTATTTGCCAATCGGCGCCAGTCATTATTGAAATCGTCTAAAAGTTTCGTAGCCGTTTCTCTGGGGAGAACAGAGTCGAATGCCGAGGCTGAGATTGAATCAATTTCGGGCACCTCGGAGAATCCCAGGTTAGCTAGCCGCGCTCTCAGACTGGGATGACTTGCATCGTCATCCTGTTGTATTGCCATCAACTCGTTTGTAATCCCGTCGATCATTTCAAGGGAGCAAATGCTATCTAGCTGATTTACGATCCTCTCAAGAGGAGGCGCAGGGGCTTCAATCGCTCCTAAAAGCTCTTTTTCATAAAGCGGAGTTATAAGCTCATCGATACGCTTGGCGCTCACATACACGAGTATAAGCGCACGTGCTGCTTCGTATCGCCCTACACTCTTTGCAGACTCGCTATCGGCAGCGAATTCGTTCTTGTGCAATAGCGTTACATATTCTTTCCAAATATACCTGAGAAAAAAATCAAGAAGACGGCGAGCAATCCCTCCAATAATTGTATTGTCCGGATCGGCATATTCGAACAAATTTTCTGATGCTTCTAAGAAATCATACAGCTTTACACCACCTGAAGTATGCTGGAATTTTGCATGTGCCACTTCATGCGCAATTACTGCACGAATTGCACGCTCATCCAGAACCATCAACAATGTAAGCCCAAGTTTCAGTGTAAGTTGGGCTCGCATCAACCCAAAAAAATTGCGACGCTCTCCAATTGAAGCATCAAGATCCGAACCGATCAGTAGTTCGCGCTTAAGCAACACTGAGGTCTTGTCAAATTCTCTCCATATCGACCACAAACGGGGAGCGGATTGCTCATCAACGCAATAACCTGGAGTTCGAGGGTTAGGCACTAAAAGGAGCCCAACAGCGAGCGCGGCCGAGATAGGCGCCAGAGGCAGCGCGAGTGGAGCGAGGAGCAAAGCCAGCCTGGGGAAGTCGTCGAGCACTACAAACCAAGCGAAGAAAATCGCAAACGCGACCACCACTACTGGCAGTATCGCATACCGACCAAGAAACAGAATCAACTGCAGAACGACTTTTCTCATGTCTCCGAAGGGAGGGCTCAGAAGTGAATAAAAACGAAAGTCAGACTGCAGAGTAAACCTAGGGGGAAACAGGAACTATTAGCAAACAATGGAGCGGGCGATGGGAATCGAACCCACGACATACAGCTTGGGAAGCTGTCGTTCTACCACTGAACTACACCCGCACTGGAGCCCTTCTTAATGGCTGAAGCGCGGAGTTGCAACGCGGATCAATGGGCCAAGTTAGCCGGGCAGTGCCTCCGGTCTCTCATTCGATGCCGAGGAACTCCTTGACCGGCTTGACCGTGCGGCCGGGGTCTTCGTCTTCCGGAGCGTGGCCGAGATCATCGAAAATCACGAGCTTGCTGCCGGCAATGTCGCGATGGAGGCGTTCGGCGTTTTCGGGCGGGATCAGCCGGTCGCGGCCACCCCACATAATAAGCGTGGGCAGCTTCAGCTCCGGGATGCGCGCAACGAGCGGACTGCTCGGATCCCGTCGGCGAGCCCTTTCCAAAAAGGCGCGCCGGTTCCCCTCCCGCAGCATGAGATCATAGTGGCGATCAATCCTTTCCGGCGTCACGAATGAAGGATCACCAGCGGTATTGCGCATGCCTTGGGCGACAAGGCTGCGCGGTAGCGTGTTTACCAGCAGCCAATTGATACCCGGTATGCGAGCGAGACGAAAACCAAGGGGGACAGAATTGGGCCGGGCAGGATAGGCGCGGACATCGACCAGGATCAGTTTATCGACGCGCGAGGGCTCCAGCAGCGCTGTTCGCCAGGATATGGCGCCACCGAGCGAATTGCCGCCGAGCACACAGCGCTTAACACCCAGCTTATCGAGCAGCGCCAGAAGAAAGCGCGTCATGTGTTCCAGACTGTAGTCGCTATCAGGCGACGGGCCGGTCAGCCCGAAGCCCGGCAGATCGAAAGTGATCACTCGCCGCTTATCTCTCAGCGCAGCCGCCCAACCCTCCCAATCGTGCAGCGACGATCCGGTGCCGTGCATCAGCACGACCGGGCTTGGGTCATCGCGCGGCCCCTCGTCGCGAACATGCACCTGCATGCCCATGACTTCGATGAACTGCGAGGGCGGCGGAGCCCAGCGCTCTTGAAGTGCGGATACCGGACGATCGGGCGCCCAGTTTGCCCAAACGAAGATGGCGAACAGGAGTACAAGGGCAACAAGGACGCCCAACACAATTTTCAAGGCAATCAACAACACAACCTTCCTGCGATCATATTCACCGGAATCCAAATCCATATGGGATCGCAAGACGGAGACTTCCAGATGTCTGCTCGGGTTGAGCATAGAAATCTGATTGTTGATTGACACCACTCTAAGATTCATAGCGTTTCCTGAAATCGAGGCTGGACCGGTGCGCGCCGATTTCTGATTGCGATCAGGATCAGCGTTTTTTCGCCAAACATTGCCGAACGCCGCGTAAGTGCGGCGTGCAAATATTTAAACATCTAATCGTCTGAAAGGCCGCGGAAGCGGCCTTTTTGTTTGCGGCGACCGGTCCACCGCCGAGCTCCCTCCCATAAACAAATCAAGGTGAAACATGCCGCCACTCGCCGCGCCGGGTGATGATCCGGCGCTGTCTTTTTTCCGCAGCCCTTTTTCTTCCCCACCATCTCAAGACTCACTTACGCCCCTCTTCGATCCATTCAGGCACTACGTCACTTTGACCGGCGGGCCCGGCACGCCGCTCGTTGACGGCCTCCGGCCATTTCTGTCGGACGTAAATCCAAACAGTCGGCCTTCTCCCTCATTAACTAGCGTTTGGCCATCGGCATCGCCGCAGCTTTCGGGCGGCACGACGTTGTCGCCGGATTTGTTTACTCCGGCGCCGCTTGCGCAGGCCGCTCCGGCCACGCCCTTCCCAAACCAGTTGGATAGCAATGTCGGCGGCGTAGCTCACCCAAACGAAGCGCTTCAACCAGCGCCGGCCCCCGCAGAGATCGATCAGCCAAGCAATACGGTTGCCCCGGATCAAATTGCCGAGCCGAGCGAAAATTCAGAGGTAGCTTCCGATCAAACTCGTGATTCTGCTTTCGGCTTTTATCCCGGTCAAAATCCGGAACTCGGCGGCTCCTACGCACACAGCTACGACCGCGCACGCACGCTGATCACGGACGATCCGGAACTACGCTCCGCCGCCAAGATGGCCGAGCGAGCGGGCGACAAGGATTTCGAAGAACGCCTCGCCACCATCATCGCCGATCTCGACCACGATCCTGACACAGCTCTCGACGCGATCCGCAACGAAATATTTCGTAGCGAATCCCAAAGTCGCCAGAGTGATGCTGGCAGCGCCATGATTGCCGGCATGGCAAATCGGCAAGCAATCGATCGGCTTGCCGCTCTGCGTCCGGACATTGCGATCGCTGATGCGCGCGAAAGAGGTTTCCGCGCCGCCGTCAACACGAGTGATGAAGAGCGTCGGCTCCTTCACATCATCACTTCAAATCCGAACCTCTCGTTCAGCGAAAAACTGGATCGGCTGGATGAAGCCGGCTTCGTTGATCAAGCGCTTGCTGGAGGTCTCTTTAGTGGATTCGGCCTTGGCACGCGAGGCACACCAAGGGAGTCAGGAGGAAAAGGAGCCAAGGGCTCAGGTCCCGGATCTCCGGAACAGGCTTCTTCCGAATCAGAATCGATTCGCAGCGCCAAGAGAATTGAGACCGAAGCGGTCCTTAGACAAAGATTAGATAGCCCAAGAAAAAAGCCGGGCAATGCTTCAGGCCACGGAATCGAAATACCAGGCAAGTTGCTTTCGGATGCGATGGAAGGCGAGGTTCCCAAACAAGTAGCCGATTCACTTAAAGGGCGTCGCTTTTCAAGCTTTGATGAATATCGCCGTGCTTTCTGGAAAACCTTTGTTGGCTTTCCTGAATTGGCGAAGCAATTTAGTTCACAAGATCGAGCTTTGATGCGTGAAGGAAATGCCCCAAAAGCACCTCCTGACCATCAGGTGGGGAAAATGGATACATTTCAACTGGACCACAAAACGCGAATTGCTGATGGTGGCGCCGTTTATGACGCAGATAATATTCGCATTGTTTCCCCCAAGCGACATCATGAGATACGCTATGGCCCGCGGAGCCGTTGATTGCAGGAGCGAGATATGTCGAATCTATCTTCAAAAGAATTAAATGCTATTGCCGAGGCACGGAAGTCTGGGCACAAGAAATGGGATTTATGGATTGAATTCATGGAGCAGCACAAGAAATTGTCTCGAGAAGAGTTGATAGCGATTGCAAACAAGCTGTTAAACGGGGATTTCGCAACCGATGCCGAAGGAAGGCACTTGTTTGAGACCTTCGAGGAAAACCTGCCCTATCATTATGCCGGTGATTTGATTGATGACTATAGTCACGAATTCAAAAATGCAACCGAGCTTGTCGACTTTGCTCTTGGAATTGAGGATGAACCCAAGCTTTCCAGAGAAGACTTAATTGCAATTACCAAAAGAATTATGACACCCGAGACGACAAGCAAGATTGAGCATGAGCGTTTGTGTAACCAATTTTCTGCCAATGTTCCGCATCCAGACGGCATATGCCTGATCTATCATCCAAAAATAGAGTTCCAGACGCCGGAGGAGCTGGTTGACTATGCGCTTTCGTACAAGGATACTAAGAAATCGACCTAAGCAGCACGCTGACCAACACTGACAGTCAGTTCATGCTTCCGCTTCTTGCCCCTCCAACGCCTTCCTCTCCCGCGCATACCGCGCGAGTGCGGCAAATCGATAAATGCCGTGCATGAACTTGCTGTAGGGCAGCGTGAGGAATAGCGCGAACACCACGCCCAAGTGCAGCGCGAGCAGCGGCCCCATCGTTACCGTGTCGCGCAACACCAGAAGCGCGATACCGGTTGTGCCCGAGAGAAACAGCATGGCGATGAAGGCGACATCCATGCCGAAGCGGGACTGATTCTGTAATTCGCTGTCGCGCTTCAGCTTTGCACCAAACAAACCAAGAGGGCCGATGATAAGGCCAATGCCGCCAAGCGTGCCAAGCAGCACCGGCAAATCATACCAGGCATAAGGCGCGGCCCGGCCAAGCCCATAGTGATAGAGGGTGGCAACACAGGTCGAGGCAAAGCACAGCGCAAATCCATAGAACGTGAAGTGATGATAGAGCCTGCGGCGATCGGTTGGCTGTTCGCCCTCGTTATTGCAGCCGACACCGCCGCCGTCGAGATAACGCAAGGAGCCTGCATCCTTGCCCGCTTGCCAGAGCGCGTCAGTCGCAAGTGACGATGATGCAGGCTTGCCGATATCGGAGAGAAAATTCCACATGCTCATGACAACCGAAACGACTGCATAGAGCAACGCCCCGCCAAACAAAGCAACCATCGCGTTATGCGGCATCAGGCGATAGAACGCGCCGGGGCCGGTATGGACACCCCAGAGCACTTGAGGGTCGTTGAAAGCGACAAAGCCCACAATAAAAAACGTGACGCTCAGCGCCGCGATGAGACTGAGCGCCAAACCGTTGCGCGCAAAGACCGGCGCGAACGCGCGCGGCCAGGCATAAGCCTGCCAGCTTTCCGCGCGCACCTGCGCCAGTACCTTCGGTACATTGACGTTGAATTCGTGCGGTGGCGAAAACTGACAATCGTAATAACAGGCGCCGCACGCATGGCAGAGATTGGCGATGTAGTTGAGATCGCCATCGGGAAAAGCACGGCGCATTTCCATGGCCGGAAACACCGCACACAAGCCCTCGCAATAGCGGCAGGAATTGCACACCGTCATCAAACGATCGGCTTCGGCAAGCGCCTTAGTTGCGTGCATTGGCGGCGGCCTCTTGTCCTGCAATGCGCCCAAACACGCTGCCGATCGTCATGCCCATGCCGGCAGCATAGCCGCGGCCCAGCACGTTTCCGGCCATGATCTCACCGGCCGCAAACATATTCGCCGACGGTTTGCCGTCCTGCATCAGCAGGCGGGCGTCCTTGTTCACGCGCGTTCCCAGATAAGTGAAGGTAATGCCCGGCCGCACCGGATAGGCATAAAACGGCGCGGTGCGGATCGGCCGCGCCCAGTGGGATTTCGGCGGCGTGAGCCCCTCGGTGCGGCAATTGTCAAGAATCGTGTGATCGAATGTACCGGGGCGGACGGCGGCGTTGAAATCGGAAACGGTCGTTTCCAGTGCTGCGGAATCAAGCCCAAGTTTCTGCGCGAGTTCACTGATGGTCGGCGCCTCGATCGGCGGAAACAGCGACGGCATGAAGAGATTAAGCGCAGGCGCATCGAAAATAATGTAACCGATCTGATCGGGTTGCGCCGCCACCAGCCGGCCCCAGATGGCATAGCGCTTCGGCCAGACATCCTCGCCTTCATCATAAAAGCGCTGCGCGTGTTTGTTGACGACGATGCCGAACACCACGCAGTCAAGCCGCGTGATAATGCCGCCGTCGAATTTCGGCGCGCGCGCATCGATCGCCACCGCATGACATTGGGTGGGATCGCCGACCTGCTCGACGCCGTTGTCGATCAGCATTTTGAGCACGGAGCCTTTATTGTAAGGCGTGCCGCGAATGAGAAAGTTGTCTGCGGCCTCGCCCCAATAGGTTTTCAGCCATTCGATGTTGGCTTCGAACCCGCCGGCCGCCGCAACAAGCGTCGCGGCGCGAACCGCAATGCGCTTTCCACCATGCAGGACTTTTGCCGAGAGAAACATGCCGTGAGCGATTTCGAGATCGACCACTTCCGCATCATAGGCAATCTCGACACCCAGATGCTCAGCCGTGCGGTAAAGCGCATTGAGCATGGCGCGGCCACCGCCGAGAAAAAACGAATTGGTGCGGCCAAGACTCAGCGTACCGCCCAGTGAAGGCTGAAAGCGCACGCCCTGCTGGACGATCCAGTGGAGCATGTCTTTCGACTGGCGGATCATGGCGCGGGCAAGTTCTTCATTGGTTTGCCTGCCGGTGACGCGCAGCAGATCGTCCCAGAACTCATCTTCGCTGTAGGGGCCGGTCAGCGTACTGGTGGCGCTGTCATGGGCGCAGCGCATGTTGCGGGTGTGTCGCGTGTTACCCCCGCGATAGAATTTCGGCGCGGCTTCGAGCACCAGCACCGAGGCGCCCGCGCGGCGCGCACTGATGGCAGCGCAAAGCGCGGCATTGCCGCCGCCGATCACAAGCACATCGAATTTTTGCGTGAAGTCGGACATCACTGATCTGAGCATAGGAACGCCCGGTTAGGACCGAGCAAGATTGCTCGCCGTCAATAGCCGACCCGCCACAGCTTTCCAATCCGGCTGTTCACTAGAAATTACCCCCTCCCCCACCCTCCCCTGCAAGCGCAGAGCTATCAGATTTCGAAACTCGCGCCAGAATGCTGTGGTCCAGCACTCCTGGGAGCGAATGACTTCAAGCTTGAGATAATTTAAACAGGATGAAGGATTCGATAAAGATCGAATGCTCGTATGCGATGCGCACGCGAAACCCGGCGCGCTCCATAAGCGAAGTCAACAAACCGAGATCCGAGTCCGAGGAAAGCATCACAAATAGTAGGCCGGTGGGTTTAAGGCGCAGGCGCGCTTGCTCAAATAATCCCGCTACATCGCGATAATCCGGGCCCGCGTGCCAACCACGATCTGACAAATCGAGCGGCTCAGCCGCGTGTTTGGGCAAGTTTGAAAAAATCACGTCGAACAATGGATGCGGCGCTACAGCGGAAAGCAAATCGGTACACAAGCCGACAACGCAGTAGCCCACGCCATTCGCGTCTGCGTTTTCAGCAGCGGAGAGCGCGGCGCCGGGATTAATATCGGTCGCAATCACACGCGCCGCACCGGCTCGTGCCGCTGCAAGGGCGAGAATGCCTGAACCGGTGCCGACATCAATGACGTGTTTGCCGGTCAGGTCCAGATTACCGATGAATTCGGCAAAGCATTCGCTGCTGATGAAATAGCGTGGATGAAAAACGGTGGGGCGAATGATCAGGGAGAATCCAGCCGCATAGGTGCGTCGCACACTTTGTCTGCTCAAAATGAAATGATAGGAAAAAAAATGAATAAAGCTGCGCAGAAGACGGCGGAATGCGCCGTGCGGTTTGCTCCTCGAACCCGGAAAGCCCGCTATATTTGCAGCCCCGCCAGCGTCGGGCTCAATACCTGCCTCACGCACTTACTTTTCCTGATCTTCCGGAGGGACGAGAAGCAAGCCGCGGTGGCGCGCCCATTCCTTGAAGGCTGAGCCTGCACGCGCGATTGCTTCAGGCGTCGAAGCATCCGCCAGCATTCGAAGCACCTCCTGACTTTCAGGATCAAGGCGCCCCTCGGAATGGCGGTGGATGACCTTCGCTGCTGCATCAAGCGAGCGGATCGGCTCGTCAGGATGGAGTCTGAGATGGATCGGTTCGTTCAGCGCTGTTTCCGGCATTTGCCAACGAAACGGCGCGGCGCGAGGGAAAGTTCCGGCGCGGCGCTTTTGTCAGCTGCGGAAATGCTTTGAGAGCTTGAGCCCCTGGGCCTGATAGTTTGAACCGATGCCCTCGCCGTAGAGCTTTGAAGGCCGGGCCATCATTTTCTCATAGACAAGCCGACCGACGGTCTGGCCGTGTTCGAGAATAAACGGAACCTCGCGTGAACGCACTTCGAGCACGGCGCGCGATCCCCTCCCCCCTGCTCCGGCATAACCGAAGCCGGGATCGAAAAAGCCCGCATAGTGAACGCGGAACTCGCCGACCAACGGATCGAACGGCACCATTTCGGCGGCGTAATCCGGCGGCACTTGCACCGCTTCCTTTGAAGCAAGAATGTAAAATTCGTTGGGATCGAGGATCAGGTTTTTTTCGTTGCGCGCCGGCATCGACTCCCAGAAATCGGCCACATTATAGTTCGCGCGGCGTTCCACATCGATCAGCCCCGTGTGACGCTTGGCTCGGTAGCCGACAAGGCCATTGCCTGAACCGGAAAGATCGACGCTGATGGAAATGCCGGCGCCGGTGTGAGCATCATCACTGTCAACGAGCCGTTCACGCGCATGCAACTCGGCAAGTGCACCCGGCGCGAGCAGCGCCTCACCGCGGCGGAAGCGAATTTGCGAAAGCCGCGAACCCGCGCGCACCAGCACCGGAAACGTGCGGGGGCTGATTTCGGCATAAAGCGGCCCACGATAGCCAGGCTCGACATTGTCGAAACCGCGCGCGCAATCGGCAATCACCCGCGTAAACACATCGAGCCGTCCGGTGGAGCTTTTCGGATTGGCGGTGGCGGAGAGATCGTCAGGCAACGCCAGACTTTCCATCAACGGAACGATATAGACGCAGCCGGTTTCAAGCACCGCGCCATTGCTCAGATTGATCTGATGCAATTTGAGACTATCAATGCGCTCTGCAACCGTTGTCTGCGGGCCAGGAAGAAAGCTTGCCCGCACGCGAAATGCGACATCGCTCAGGCGCAAATCGAGGCTCGCCGGCTGAATCTGATCGGATGCAAACGGAAGGACCGGCTGAATTGCGCCGGTGTCGGCAAGCGCCGCAATCATGTGGTCCGGTAAAATGCCTTTTTCGTCGGCATTAAGAGGGCGCGGCATCACGATCCCCAGTAAAGGCTGCGTCGAGCTGTCAGTCGCGGTGTCGTCCGGGAGGGCGACCCGAAACGAATGTCGCTCAGACATGCTCTAAAGCATTTTCTGCTGAAGTGAAGCCGGAACACTCGGGCTTTCGACGAAAATGCAACAACGAAGCGCCAAAGCGCGATTTTGCCGGATCCGGCACGCGCCCTCAGCGTCCCCGACTTGACGAAGGATTGGGCGCACCCTATGAAATTCTTAATCCGTGGTCATTTGAGCCGGCCGGCTTGCAGCCACGTTAAATAAGTCGCTAAAAGGCCGGGGATGAGTGCGCCCGGCATTGGGATTGAATCCCCGGCCGGGTTTTTTTTATTGGTCGAAGGAAACCGATATGGCACCGTCCGATCTTCACAAGTACCGTCCCGAAACCCGCCTGGTTCAAGCAGCCACCGCACGTTCGCATCACGGAGAGACCTCCGAAGCGTTATTTTTGACGCAAGGCTTCGTCTACGACAGCGCCGAGGAATGCGCGGCTCGGTTCAGGGGCGACGATCCCGGTTTCATTTACGCTCGTTTTTCCAATCCAACTGTCCGCATGTTTGAGGAGCGAATGGCGGCTTTCGAGGGAGCCGAAACCGCGCGCGCGACCGCGAGCGGCATGGCTGCTGTGACTGCTTCCCTAATGGGGCAGTTGAAGGCCGGCGATCACATCGTCGCGGCGAAGGCCCTGTTCGGTTCCTGCCGCTGGGTGGTTGAGGATTTGCTGCCGCGCTTCGGCGTTGCCTCCACATTGGTTGACGGCATCAAGCTCGATCAATGGCGCAATGCGGTGCGCCCGAACACCAAAACATTTTTCCTGGAAAGCCCGACCAATCCCACACTGGACATCATAGACATTGCCGCAGTCGCCGATATTGCGCACCAGGCCGGCGCAACGCTTGTGGTCGACAATGTCTTCGCGACGCCGCTCTGGCAGAGCCCGCTGACACTTGGCGCCGATTGCGTGGTTTATTCAGCGACCAAACATATCGATGGTCAGGGCCGCTGTCTTGGCGGCGTGATTCTGTCCTCCGAAGAATTCATCGAGCAGAACGTTCAGATGTTGTTGCGCCAGACCGGACCGTCAATGTCGCCGTTCAATGCCTGGATTCTCCTGAAAGGGCTTGAAACGTTGCATTTGCGTGTGCGGCGCCAGACCGACACTGCTGCAGCGATTTCGGTTGCGCTGGGCGAGCATCCTAAAATCGCGAAACTGATCTATCCGGGGCGGCCCGATCATCCACAGGCGGCAATCGCCCTCAAGCAGATGAGCGGCGGGTCCACCCTCCTTGCTTTCGAAATTAAGGGTGACAAGGCGGCAACCTTCCGCTTTCTCGATGCGCTCAAACTGGTGCGGATCAGCAACAATTTGGGAGACGCGAAAAGCCTGGTTACACACCCGGCTACGACGACGCACCAAAGGCTCACGGCCGAGCAACGCGCCGAGCTTGGCATTACCGATGGACTGGTACGCCTGTCCGCCGGGCTCGAGCATCCCGACGATCTTATCGAGGATTTGCTTGCTGCACTTGAAAAGGTGTGAGCCCGGATCGCTCGTGCCTTAAAGCGCTCTACGATTTGTCTTTGGGCTGGGGGCGATCATTCGGCGTAGCCTGGTCGCGCTTGGCGGTATCGATAATCATTTCCGCGAGCAATCGGCCAAGACAATCATGCACACGTTCGGCCGTGGCTGAACTTTTGTCCGCCGAATAAAGATCAAACGTGCCAAGTTCGCTCCATTGTTTCATGACTGCGAACCGATCAAACAGCGGGATGTCTTGCTGCATGGCAACCCAACGCAAATCGTCCGCATAGGCGCTTGCGGCAATCATGGTCTCGGTGCGCGGACTGAATTGCATATTCATGAGGATGACGTCGACGCCTTTCTCATGGAGCATCGAAACGCCAGAATCGAGCGTGTTCTGAAATTCCGCAGGATCGATGCCACGCATGGCATCGACAGTACCCGTCTGCCAAATAATCAACGACGGCTTGTCCTGCGAGAGAATGTTTGCGAACTCGCCAACCATCTCAGCCGCCGACCACTTCGAGCGAGCGTGAGAAATCACTTTGACGGGAACATCCGGCAATTGCCGAGCCAGCGCAGAATTCAACTGAGCCGGATAAGCCATTTTCGCGCCAGAGCTACCTGGAAGCGTGGAGGATGCACTGCCGACTACAGATATTGTAAGATTCTTCTGTTGGAGGGCGGCAGCGACGTGCGGCAGGGGACTCTCGGAGTAAATTAGGTCTCTGTTGACCAAACATGCATCCGGCTCGGTCGCATTTGCCACGCCTGTAAAAGCAGCCAAACAGGCCAGTGTCAGCGCATGAAGCTTCATATTGAACCTCCCGCCATGTCCGAATTTGCCGTTTTCGGGCGCGTAGCGGGTCCACGTCCTTCGGCCACCTGGTACCAAGATAGCAACCAGGCTGCCACCACCATAACAGCAATACCTAACAAACTGATCAATATTTGAAGCAACGCCCCACCCGAAAGCTCGACGCGCACAAAATGCCCGGCAAATGCCAGAAATACGCCCAGGCAAAACACCTCGAGCGAATGCTGACCGCAGAGAATGGCGGGCCGAAGCAGAGGCGATTTCAGCGCAGCCCAGTCGCGCGGAATGAACCGAATTGTCAGCACCGCCAGCGCCAAAAAATGCACAAGCCGCAGAACGTCGAGATTGGTCTTGTCGATCGGATACATGAACTCGGCAAGCCAGCGCGGAACGAATCGGCCGTAGGCCGGCAGATACCACGTCATGACGATCAGGAAGGCAAAGATCAGATACGCAACAGCCAAGCCAGCTACAACTCGCGAGCGTATGAATTTATCGAGCCGCACAGCCCCGGTTACGCCGCACCAAGCTCCGACAACAAACAAAAGCTGCCACGCATAAGGGTTGAATGCCCATACCCCGCTTGGATAAGCGGGAAGGTTCCAATCAAACCGCGAGCTCAATACGTAGAGGGCTGCGGAGGCTACAAGCCCGAGAGTCGGCTGGCGCAATAACAGCCAAAGCAAAAGCGGAAAACCAAGCAGCAGCACCACATAAAGCGGCAGCACATCCATGTTGACTGGCTTGAACTTAAGCAGCAACGCTTGAACAAGCGTGATGTCCGGCTGCCGCAAGAAATCGAAAATATTCGTCTCTTCCGCGTAGAGCGGATTATCGAAACTTCCGGCGACGTAGGAGATCTCTGCGAGATAGACGACGAACAGAAAAATGTGGGCGACATAAACCTGCCATGCCCGCCGAAGGATACGCGCACTCGCGACGACGACACCACGCTCGCGCATCGCCCTCCCGTAGACGAACGCTGCGGTGTAACCGGAAATAAAAACGAAAATTTCGGCTGCATCGCTGAAGCCGTAATTACGAATGGTAATCCAATTCACGACGTTGGAGGGAATGTGATCCAGAAAAATGAGCCACAAAGCCAATCCACGGAACAAGTCGAGACGCAAATCGCGCTCGGTGGGGCCGGTGGCCTGCGGCGCGGTGGACAGTTTGCGGCTTGTCTCTACCAATGTTCCAGTCCCGCATTGCCGGTCGCAGCCGGATGAATTATTACGCAGGTAACTGCCGAATGCCCGCAGCTAGATGGGCCGGTCCATAACTATTATCTTTTATGGCTGTCACCGTCTTTGCCGCAAGCTACGTTCTTCGATTAAATGAACAGGCTCTTTCAATTTTTGCTGAACGGTCGCCATGTACAAAGCGCTTACACGCAACATCGAGGTTACGGCCACGCCCCGCTTTCTTGAAGAGCGCTCGTCGCCCGATGCCGGACAATATTTCTGGGCCTATACGATTGCCATCGTCAATCACGGAACCGAGATCGTGCAGTTGAAGACGCGTCATTGGCGCATTACCGATGCGCTTGGCAGAACGCAGGATGTGCAGGGACCGGGTGTGGTGGGAGAAGAGCCAGT
>DATAIA010000250.1:0-3301 GCA_036262895.1 Xanthobacteraceae bacterium | reverse complement strand
GATCAAGCTTCAGTCCATAACGACATCCGCAACTCTGCAAATTCCGCCCCCTGATCACCGGCGGCATGCAGGATCAATTGAATTCGTGCTGGGGATATTCCACCCCCTAGATATTCAGTGTGCAATGCCGGCGTTCATTGCGTGCTTAGGTCGGTTACCTTGGTCGGGAAGGTTGCTAGATCCTTAGATGCGTCGTCGGAGGCGGCAAGTCCGTGGCGTGGCAACACACCCTTCGCATTGTATTCGCTCGCATTGTATGTAAGCCAGGACGCGCTAATGGCTCGGCGATGTCTCCATCTGTCGCGCCAGATTACCATGAAATTTACGGATTTTCCACCCGCGGGTCGCAGTTGAACCGAGCGACATCACATGGGCAGGCACCATCGATTGACGCCCGTCTCCCATGTCTTGGTGCAAGTACCCGGCCTTGGACAAAGCCCGCGCCAAGCATAGCTCTTGCGTGCGGAGAGTGCCAGCAGCTCATCGCCATGTGATCCGTCGTGCAGAATCGGCTGTTGCTTAGTTGCGAGGTTTCGTGATTCCTAAATCGCAACAATCACAGATGAGCGAGCTGCTTACCGAGAGCGAGTGTGCGCGAACACGAAGAGGAATGGGCCGCCTTGATGCGGCGCGGTAACACGGGCGACGACGGCGCATATCGTCAGCTACTTGGGGCTATCACACCTATCTTACGGGCAGTGGCCCGCCGTGGCCTGGCGCGAGCCGGGCAGCCTGTCGATCAATCCGAAGATATCGTGCAGGATACGTTGCTCGCGGTGCATTTGAAACGTCATACTTGGGATCCAGAGGCTCTGTTCTCGCCATGGTTGTTTGCGATCGCGCGTAACAAGCTGATCGACGCGCTACGCCGCCGTGGCTGCCGTGTCGTCAATATCGACGACTTCAGCGAAGTAATCGCCAGTGAACCCGTCGCGGAGACTATTCCGGCCAGCGGACTGATTGCGCTTGTACTGGGTTTGCCAGGGCGTCAACGTGATGTGTTGCAGTCGATTACCTTAGAGAGCATTTCGATCAAGGCAACCGCCATGAAGTTTGCGATGAGCGAGGGCGCGGTGCGCGTGGCACTGCATCGTGGATTGACTAATCTCGCTGCCAAGCTGCGGAAGGAGTGAGATGACTTCCGAGGCGCGAGGCCGTCGGCCAGGGCGTTCGTCGATTTCCGCGTTGCTGAATCCGGGGATTGGTGGTCTCAGGAGCGCGCTTGAGCGTTTATCCGCTGTCGGGGGACGTCCTTGCCGAAGCCGGCGTGCAACTACCTGCTCGCCGCTGACGTTCTCGGCTTGGCCTTGACCCGGCTTTTTCCCGGTCGGCTCACTCGGCGCGTCACCTTTGACGGTGAAGCCGCGGCGGCAAGCAGTCGATCTCGCAAGGCATCGATAAATGCCCGCACCCGGGCTGGCGTTTGCGTGCGGGTCGGGAAGACGGCCCAAATCCCGACTGGCAGCGGTTCGACATCGGCAAGGACGACGGCTTGCAGATCTCCGTCGGCGATCTGCTGGTGCACGTCCCAGTAGGTCAACATGGCGAGGCCGACGCCGGTGATGCAGGCTGCCCGAACCGCATCGACGGTGCTGGCCGACAATGGACCGCTGATCCGGACGCGGTGCGTTTCGCCGTCACGCGTGAATGGCCAATGGTCCATGGCATGAAGCTTGATGCAGGGGTGGCTCACCAGGTCTTCTGACCTGGCGGGCTTTCCGAAGCGCGCGACGTAGTCCGGTGATGCGACCAGGGTAAACGGATTGTCGGCCACTTTCGTCGCTATCATCTCCGAGGGTTTCATCACCGCCACGCGAATGGCCACATCCAGTCCTGCCGTCGCGATGTCGATGACACCGTCGCTCAGGATCAAATCGACGCGCAGCGCAGGATTGTCGGCGATCAACCCAGCCACGACAGGGACGACGACGGTGTGACCGATGACGTTCGGCGCTGTAATCTTCAACACGCCTGAGAGGCCGGAGCCTCCGGACGAGATCGAGTCGAGCGCGGAATCCCGCGCTTCCAGGAGGGTGACTGCGTGAGGCAGAAAGGCCTCTCCCTCGGGAGTCAGCGACAGGGACCGCGTCGTGCGATGAAATAAGCGCGCACCCAGTTCGGCTTCGAGTCCCGCCAACCTGCGGCTGACCAACATCGGGGTCGTGCCCATTTGACGCGCCGCAGCCGACAGGCTGCCGAACGCCGCGATGGTGCGAAACAGTGCTATATCTGAGAGGTCCATATTATAACGATAATCGATACATTGCTTATCGTCCATGCCGCCTTCTGCGCCCCCTCCCGCAAAGGCTAGACCTCTCCCACGCTTAAGAAGCGAGCCAGGTCGCCGCGAATGCAAGGTGCGGCGCTCGACCCAGCGCAAGGCGGAGGTGCGACGATGCTTACGCAGACAAGCCGGTACAATTTTTCCCCGATCGTAGATCGATCGCCGCTGCAGTTGCCCGATCAAGCGAGGGTTGCGGTCATTCTGTACCTCAATATCGAACATTTTCCGGAGAATATCCCCGGAACCGCGATCGTGCAGGGCACGGCGAAATTTTCGCCGGATCCGCTCAACTATGGCTGGCGCGACTACGGGCAGCGCGTTGGTGTTTGGCGGCTCGCCGAGATCTTCGAAAAAGTCGGCGCGCGGGCAAGCGTGCTGTTGAATTCCGACATCTGTCTAGAATATCCCCAGATCGTCGAGGCAGGGAAGAAGCTCAATTGGGAATGGCTCGGCCACGGCAAGAACAACTCCACTTTCCTGAACGGCCTCTCCCTTGAGGACGAACGGCGCGCGATCGGCGATGTCGTTTCCACAATCACCAAGAGCACGGGGACTCCGCCGAGAGGTTGGCTGGGACCGTTTATGTCCGAAACGTATGCCACTCCCGATTTGTTGTCGGAAGCAGGCATAGAATATCTTTGCGATTTTTGCGCCGACGATGAACCGTTTCCGATGAACGTGAACACGGGCAAGCGGTTGCTGTCCGTACCCTATACCGTCGAGTGCAACGATCTGCCTTCGGTCCTGAGTTTCGGCATCACCGCCGGAGAATTCGGTCAGCTTATCCGGGACCAATTCGATGTCCTCTACGCGGAAAGCGCGAACCGGGCCAAGATAATGCCCATCTGCCTCCATACTTTTATCGCCGGCCAGCCTTTCAGAGCGAAGCACCTGGCCGCAGCTCTTCAATATATTTCCTCCCACGCGGGTGTCTGGTTCGCAACTTCGGGAGAAATCAATGCCTGGTTCAGAGAGGCATATGGCGACCGATTTGAGTAGACAGGTCACGGATACGCT
>DATAIA010000249.1:0-4162 GCA_036262895.1 Xanthobacteraceae bacterium | reverse complement strand
CCGGATTTGACGCTGGCGTGCGGCTGGACAGCCGGGAAAGCCTTTGCTAGAGGACCGTTCGCCTTGCGGTACTCCCCGCACCAGGCATTCCGGGCGCATAGCTCAGTTGGTAGAGCAGCTGACTCTTAATCAGCGGGTCGTAGGTTCGAATCCTACTGCGCCCACCAATCATTTCAGACACTTAGTTTGGTGATTGCCGGAACAAAAGTGGGCCGCTTACGGCCCCGTTTGCACTTTTGTTCGCGCGTCAGCTTGATGATTGCGGTCTCGGCAAATTTTCCGTCCCGGCCGAGATAGCCGGGGCAGGAATGGCTTCCACACCGCGCAAACCGCGTCCGAGGTGGCCGAGGTTTCCGATGTGGAAGCGATCTTGAAGGCAGCAGTCAGTGAAACAGTTGCATTGCGTTGGTGAGCGTCTGCAACACCCCTGCGAGGAGCGGTACTCCAACGAACGCCCAGGCGAGCACCAATTGCAGCGTGGAGGTTTCTCTATATTCAGCGTTTTCCATAGTCGTCCTCTCTTTGCCCCGTGTGGTTTGTCGCTGGGAACAACCCAGCAGCGGACTATTCAGCCATCAGTTTCGGTGGAAGATTCCTGGCACCGTCGAAAACCCGGTGCCTAGCCCCGTGATAGAAAGGCCGGGCACCGGATTTTCCGCACGGTCGTGCTTGCGCATGACCGTCCATTCACGCTCTTGCGGGCGCGGCTTGACCGTCGGCCGGGGCTTTTTCGGCGGGGTGATCGGCGGTCATGTGGTAGCGGCTGTTCACGGCTTTGATGAAGAAATTGCAGATGAAGCCGAGCACGAGAAGTCCGGCCATGATGTACATGGTCGTGTTATAGGCTTGGGCTTTCGGCACGCCGTGCGTGACATTGTATTCGCGTATATAGTTGACGAGCACGGGACCGAAAATACCCGCCGCCGACCATGCGGTCAGTAGCATTCCGTGAATCGCGCCGACATACCGAACTCCAAACATATCTTTCAGATAGGCTGGAACGGTGGAGAAGCTGCCGCCGTACATGCTGATGATGATGCAGAAGCAGAACGCGAACAAAGCAACACTGCCGATGCTACCGGCATGAGGCACCGTTACATAGAGGATGAAGCCGATGACGAAGAAGCAGAAATAGGTATTCCGGCGGCCGATAAAGTCCGACAGGCTGGCCCAACCGAAGCGGCCGCCCATGTTGAACAAGCTCATCAGGCCGACGAGCCCGGCCGCGGCAATCGGCGTGATCACGCCAGGGAACATCTCCTGGCTCATCGCCGAGGCCTGGCCGAGCACACCGATGCCGGCGGTGACGTTCAGGCACAACGCCCACCAGATCAGCCAGAATTGCGGCGTCTTCAGCGCATCGTAAACATAAACGTCGTTTCTCGAGATCAGCCTTTCGACGCGCACGGATGGAACGTAGCCTTCCGGCTTCCAGCCCGGCGCCGGGATACGCACGATGGTGGCGCCTACCATCATGAAGCAGAAATAGATCGCTCCCATGACGGCGAACGTCTCCATGACGCCGACGTGCGTCGCGGTATTAAATTTCCCCATCAACCATACGGAGAGGGGGGAAGCGATGAAGGCGCCGCCGCCGAAGCCCATGATGGCCATGCCGGTCGCCATGCCGGGCCGGTCGGGAAACCATTTGATCAGCGTCGAGACCGGTGAAATGTAGCCAATGCCGAGGGCGCAGCCGCCAAACACGCCATATCCGACATAAATCAGCCAAAGCGTGTGATAGTAAACGCCAATTGCGGAAAGAAAGAATCCGCCCGCCCAGAGACAGCCGGCCGTGAACATAGCCTTGCGTGGACCGCCTTCTTCGACCCAACGACCGAAAACTGCGGCCGAGCAACCAAGAAACACCATGGCAATGGAGAATATCCATCCAAGTTCGGTCAGTTTCCAATCTTCAGGCGCAGACTGTGAAATTCCGAGCAGGCGCGTCATCGGCAAATTGAACACGCTAAGCGCATACGCTTGGCCGATGCATAAATGTACGCAAAGGGCCGCCGGTGGTACCATCCAGCGGCTATACCCCGGTTTTGCGATCGTGTGAGATCGATCCAGAAACGATAAGGCCATAGTGTTTTCTCCCCTGTGCGCTTTTTTTGGTGCGTTAAGGAGAAACGGCGGCCATCATTCCATCAAGGCGGCATAGCCAATTCTACAATTGCAAAAGACAATTGTCGGGAAAAATCACGCCGGCGCCAGAAGTTCCGGTGCGGAATAGGACCTCGCGTCGTCAATAAGCCAGGCGGTGATGGGAGGAATGGGAAACCGCTGCGATACAACGAGGCCGATGGTGCGGGTAACCTCCGGCGCCCCTAATGGCAGAGCGCGCATCGCCCCAGACATATCGATCATGCTGACTGTCGAACGGGGCACGATGCTGACGCAGTTTCCGGTTCGGACATGGGACGACAACGTCATGATCGAATCAGTCTCGACCATTGGCGAGACGTCAACGCCCGCGGCGCGGAGAGCTGCGTCAATAATCCGCCGATTCTGGAGATCCCGCGTCATGAGGCAAAGCGGCACCCCAGCAAGGTCGGACCATGCGACGCGGTCCAGGTTGCCGAGGGGGCCATCTTTTGTTGTGAGCAACAAGTATTGTTCACGGTAAAGAGGCACCTTCAATACGTCGTCGATCGGCTCGTTGTCGACATAGGTAACTCCCGCATCGATTTCTCGCTGGTGAAGAAGCGCGATCAACTCATCAGACGGCCGGGTGAGTATCGTGAAGCGAAGGGTCGGATTGCGGAGTTGGAACGGGGTGGTGAGTGAAGCTACGATCGGCATTGCCGAAGGCACCGCCGCAATACGGATATGTGAGTTGATGCCACGCTTTAAGTCTATGATCTGCTCACGCATGGCCCTCACATCGCCGACGAGACGGCGCGCCCAGACCAGCATCAGATCCCCTTCCGGGGTGAACCCCTGGAAGCGCGACGAGCGGATCACCAACGGCACGTTGAATGCTTCTTCGAGCTGCTGAATGGCTTGGGAAAACGTCGGCTGTGCCACGCCGCAACTCGCGGCAGCACGGCCGAAGTGCTTCTCACGAGCCAAGGCAATCATAAACTCGAGTTTTTGAAACACGTTTTCCTCAACCGTCTGCTCTAGAGATCACGCTATGATGAGATGTGTAGGGACGCCATGTAGACGTAAGTAGTGTTTTCAACTGTTGCGACGCAACATTCAGGCCCGTAAAGCGGCGGGTAGCTGGTTGATAAAATCGAAGTATTGGGTGAATAAGCCCGGTTTGGAGCAAAGGCAAAGCAATGACGATAAGGAACCGGCTCACCGAGCGGCTTGGAATTGAACATCCCATTTTTTCGGCGCCGATGGCGTTCGCTGCCGGCGGTAAACTTGCTGCCGCGGTCAGTTCGGCTGGCGGGCTTGGCTTGATAGGTGGAGGCTATGGCGACGCAGACTGGCTGAAGCAGCAATTTGCCGCTGCCGGTAATATGAAAGTCGGCTGCGGATTTATCACCTGGTCGCTCGCCAAGCAGCCGGAATTGCTTGATTTGGCTCTAAGCTATTCGCCGGCCGCGATCATGTTGTCTTTCGGATCGCCAGAACCTTTCGCCGCGCGCGTCAAGGCGACGGGGACATTGCTGATCTGCCAGGTGCAGACGATGGACCGCGCGCGTGCCGCCGTGGACGTCGGCGCGGATATTGTCATCGCGCAGGGCGCCGAGGCTGGAGGGCACGGGGCATCACGGGCAACGCTTACCCTCGTGCCCGAAGTTGCGGACATGCTTGCCAAGGCAGCGCCAAACACCCTTTTGCTGGCGGCGGGAGGCATCGCCGATGGACGGGGGCTGGCCGCATCCCTGCTGCTTGGTGCTGACGGCGTTTTGATAGGCTCAAGGTTCTGGGCCACGGCCGAGGCCCTCGTTAATCCGGCGTTTCAGAATGCCGCGGTAGCCGCCGACGGCGATTCAACGATCCGAACGACAGTGCCTGACAAGCTCAGAAAGCTCGATTGGCCGCCCCCGTTCACCGCCCGCGTCATGAACAACAGGATTATCCGCGATTGGCATGGGCGCGAGAATGAACTGACCGAGAGCGCGACCGTCGAGCGGGAGGGAGCACGCTACTTTGCGGCGATGCAGAGCGGCGACGCGGACAATACCGGTGTCTGGGTCGGTGA
>DATAIA010000248.1:0-2304 GCA_036262895.1 Xanthobacteraceae bacterium | reverse complement strand
ATGTTATGAAGGATTGGATGTTGCGGCTGCAGTCTACGAATGGAATTACGCAGCGCAGATGATTGCGATCCGCGTTGCGGAAGCCGAGGGTCACGCCGACCGCGATCGGCTGACCCATGACGTGTTTTCCGATCGTTTTCTGATCAAACGGCCGCTGCTTCAAGCGCTGGAACCGGACGCGGCCGGCGCCCCGGTGCTGCTGATCGATGAGCTCGACCGGACAGACGAAGCTTTCGAAGCGTTCTTGCTCGAAGTGCTGGCGGATTTTCAGGTGACCGTTCCGGAACTCGGCACGATCAAAGCAGCCGAACCGCCGATTGTTATCGTCACCTCGAACCGGACACGCGAGATTCACGACGCGCTCAAGCGCCGCTGTCTCTATCACTGGGTCGGCTATCCCAACGCTGAAACCGAACTCAACATCGTTCGTGCCAAAGTGCCCGATGTTGCCGCTACACTTTCGCGTGAAGTGGTGCATTTCGTGCAAGCCTTGCGTAAGGCGGATCTATTCAAGGCGCCTGGCGTTGCCGAAACGCTCGACTGGGCGACCGCATTGTCCGAACTCGATGTCGTTTCGCTCGATCCGGCAACCGTGTCCGATACGTTGGGTGTCCTGCTTAAATATCAGGACGACATCGCGCGGCTAGAAGGAACGAAGGCCAAGGAATTGATCGACGAGGTTCGTGCGGAATTGCGCGCGGCGGAATGATGCAGAGCGGTGGTCGCCTCTCCGAAAACATTGTCTACTTTGCTCGCGCATTGCGCGCGGCCGGAATTCCGGTTGGGCCGGGGGCCGTGCTGGATGCGCTTCAAGCCATTGCGGCGGCTGGCGTCGGCTCACGCGAAGATTTCTATTGGACGCTCCATGCCGTGTTCGTCAAACGGCACGAACATTCAATCCTGTTTGATCAGGCCTTCCGGATCTTTTTCCGCAAACGCGCTTACCTCGAGCGGATGATGGCAATGATGGCGCCGCAAATTTCTGCGGGAACGCCCGAGCCGCCCAAGCCTGCGTCGCAACGCATCCAGGAAGCGCTGTTTGCGGGTCTTGATAACAAGCTTGAACGCGAAAAGCTGGATACGGAAACGGATGCGCGCCTGACCGTGTCAGACCGTGAAATGCTGCAGAAAAAAGATTTCGCGCAGATGAGCGTTGCTGAAGTGGCGGCGGCGAAGGAAGCCATCGCGAAATTGGTGTTGCCGCTCAATGAAGTGCGGGTACGGCGGCTGGCATCTCATCCGCATGGACACATTGTCGATATGCGCCGCACGCTGCGGGCAAGCCTCAAGGCAGGCGGCGCGCTGATCGATCTCAAATATCTGGGGCCCCGGACCAAACCTCCGCCGATCGTGGCGCTGCTCGATATATCGGGTTCGATGAGCCAGTACACACGGCTCTTCCTGCATTTTCTTCACGGCATCACCGATGCGCGCAAGCGGGTTTCGACCTTTTTGTTTGGAACGCGGCTGACCAACGTGACCCGTGCGTTGAAGGAGCGCGATCCCGATGAAGCGCTTGCGGCCTGTTCGGCGAGCGTGCTCGACTGGTCCGGGGGAACGCGGATTGCAACGTCGCTGCATGTGTTCAACAAACTATGGGCGCGCCGGGTGCTTACCCAAGGGGCGGTCGTCCTGCTCATCACCGATGGGCTCGAGCGCGACCCCGACGATACGCTGGCTTTCGAGATCGATCGGTTGCAGCGGTCGTGCCGACGTCTGGTCTGGCTTAATCCGCTGTTGCGGTTTGATGGGTTCGAGGCGAAAGCCAAGGGCATTCGGGCGATGCTGCCGCACGTTGACGATTTTCGTCCGATCCACAATCTGGACTCGATGGCGGAACTTTGCCGGGCGCTGTCCCATGACAGCGTGAAGACGAGCAGCCCCAGGCAGTGGTTGAAGCAGGTGGCATAAAGGAGAACATCCTATGCCGGCACATATTAGGTCCGTCACCCTGAGGTGCGAGGGCGAAGCCCGAGCCTCGAAGGGTGAACGGCCCGCATCCTTCGAGGCTCAGCTGACTTCGTCAGCTTCGCACCTCAGGATGACGGGCCTAAGGGCCGTCTCAGCATGACGGAAAACTGAGGAGAACATCCTATGCTGGCACGTGATGCAGATATTTTGAAAGCAGCCGAAGACTGGCGGCGAGAAGGGCGGGGCGTTGCGATAGCAACGGTGGTGGAAACCTGGGGGTCGGCGCCGCGTCCGGTTGGCTCGAATTTGGTGATCGATGACCAGGGAAATTTTCTGGGTTCAGTGTCCGGCGGCTGCGTTGAAGGCGCAGTGGTCACCGAGGCGCTTGATGTG
>DATAIA010000247.1:0-9676 GCA_036262895.1 Xanthobacteraceae bacterium | reverse complement strand
ATTGCCGCTGCTTGCGCGCGGGGCGGCTTTGCGTTTTTTGCTCACAAGGCTTGTCGATTGGCTGGAGGTTCCGTCGGGTGCGCTGGTAAAGCCGAAGGATCCGCTCGAATATTTTCGCAAGCTTCGTTTCCATCAGGCGATTGCCGGATATCAGGATTACGGGTGGCAGCGGTGAGCCAGCCGGGCGTTACCATTTATACCGATGGCGCGTGTTCGGGAAATCCCGGCCCCGGCGGCTGGGGCGCCATTCTCACATTCGGCGATCGCGAAAAGGAATTGAAGGGCGGAGAGGCGCACACCACCAACAACCGCATGGAATTGATGGCGGCCATTTCAGCATTGGAAGCGCTGACGCGCCCTTGTTCGGTCGATCTTTATACCGACAGTCAATATCTCCGCGGCGGTATCACCGAATGGATCCACGGCTGGAAGCGCAATGGTTGGCGGACGGCCGACAAAAAACCGGTCAAGAATATCGACCTATGGCAGCGGCTCGATGTGGCGATAAACCAGCATCAGGTCCGCTGGCATTGGGTCAAGGGACATGCCGGTCACGATATGAACGAGCGCGCGGACCGGCTGGCGCTTGAAGGGCTTGCGGCTGCCAGAGTGCGATGAGCGAGGCGTCCCGGTTCAGGCCGCGCGCACAGCTGTATCCGCATGCGTTGGAGCAAGAACATTCATAGCCTCTGGCTGAACTGTCTGGATCGGTGTGGGATATGAGCGGCAGCTGCAACGCGGGAGGACCCTGCTGCGAGGATAAAAATATATGGCTACCAAGTTCTAAATTTTAGTTGAGATCCCGGCCTATTTGACTGAAGCGGCAATCGATGTGGGTCAAAAAATCAAACAAAGAATGATCGAAGGAAACAAACAAAGAAAACAACCCCACGGATCATGCGCGAAGCACTTCCGAGGGGTTGTATGTTACATTTTTACTGCTTCTCAGAGCTGCTTCAGAAGATTGTCGGCTCCCGAAATATCGGCTTTGCCTGGCGCGTCTTCGATGTTGAGGCTTTTGACCACGCCGTCTTCAACCAGCATCGAATAACGCTTGGAGCGGATGCCAAGGCCGTTGCCTGAGGCATCAAGGGTCATATCCAGCGCCTTGGCGAAATCGGCGTTGCCGTCGGCCAAAAACTCGATTGCGCTTTCATCACCCACCGACTTTTTCCAGGCGTCCATGACGAACACGTCGTTCACGGCAGTGACAGCGATGGTGTCGATGCCTTTTGCTTTAATGGCGCTGGCGTTCTTGAGAAAACCGGGCAGGTGGTTCTTATGGCAGGTCGGAGTGAATGCGCCGGGGACGGCAAACAACACAACTTTCTTGCCTTTGAAAATATCGTCATTCGATTTCGGCGCGGGGCCATCCGAAGTCATTACTCGGAATGTGGCGGCAGGCAGACGATCGCCGACCTTGATGGTCATGACACAAGTCCTCTTACAGGTGGGTAACTCGATGAATTCTGCTTCAAACGATGCCATGGGTTTTATGGCAGCGCTAACTTACATCGCTCGCGGCATTAGTCGAGATGGGTCGAAGCTTCTATGGCGCCCGTGCCGCCGACGACCGTCAGCTTGAAAGCCTGGCCCTTGACCGTTGCTCCAGGGGGAGCACCCTCAAGATTGAAGGCAAAACGCTTTATTCCCGGCGGCGAGCCCGGCACCGGCTCGGGCAATGGCAACGCCCAATCGGGCGTCGGGCCTTCGGCGAAAACATCGATTGGCTCGGATGAGGGAACTGCCACGTCAATGACGATACGCGACTTACCCTGGCTTGCCTGCCGCTGGACGGCTTTGACAGCAAGCTCGCCGCTGTCGCCAATCCGTGTTGGTTTGGGAACCTGCGCCTCACTGCGTGCGAGTTCGCCGTCATGACTACTTGCACCGGCATCGAGGGCGAGCTCGACCTTTGCTACGGCCGGGACACATAGCTTTTCGCAGACGGCGTATTCCAATTCGAGCCGCAGCCGCACTGGCTTGGCAGGTTCCCGCGGAATGATGTGCAAGGGAAAAATGATACCGTCCTTGTATCCGATGGATTGCCCGCCGGGATCGGAGAAGCGATGGGGAGCGGGCCACAGGACGTCGACGGTCTGAATGTTTTCAGACCGGCTGAAATTGAAGCGCGGTGGAATGCCGGAGTCGCCGGGGTAGCGCCAATAGGTCTTCCAACCCGCCGCCAATTTGACCGCAATACCTGCGCGGAGTGTTCGTGCTTTCGCCGCAGTTATGGGGGACCCTGCAATCAACCGGACGGCCGAGCGGGCATCGCCATCCCACGCGGAGGCGTCCGCCGCCTCGGCGGAGAAACTATTTGTTAACGCCGCGGCTGCCGCAAGAATCTTCAAAAGCAGCAAATGACGCGGCAGGCAAGGGTATGAATAATCTGTCATACAAACAAACTTAGATGTGAGAGTGCTGCGTTTCCAATGAACTCGTTGTGATTGCAGGCTTCAAAGCAGCACAATGATAGCCTGCGGCAACAAGTTTCGTTTCCAAAGAGCGGGCGATCAGAGTAACCTTTTTGCATGAGCGCTGCGAAAATACCAAAGAAAGCCGGCAAGCGAGGTTATCTCGACGGGCAGATGTTGATCGCGATGCCGACGATGCGTGACGAGCGCTTCGCCCGCAGCGTGGTCTACGTTTGTGCGCACTCCTCCGAAGGAGCGATGGGAATCATCGTCAATCATCCCGCGCCGAATATCAAATTCCCCGATCTTCTGGTCCAGCTTGAAGTGGTTCCCTCAACAGATCTTATCGAACTGCCGCCGGGCGCCGGGGTCGTCAAAGTTTTGAAAGGTGGTCCTGTCGAAACGGGCAGGGGATTCGTACTGCATTCGAGCGATTTTTTCATCGAAAATTCGACGCTGCCGATCGACGATGGCATTTGTCTGACTGCGACGCTCGATATTCTCAAAGCGATCGCGCGCGGCAAGGGACCGGAGAGTGCGGTTTTGGCTCTGGGTTATGCGGGCTGGGCGCCCGGCCAGCTTGAAACGGAAATCCAGGAGAATGGCTGGCTGCACTGCACTGCGGATGCGGATTTGATTTTTGGCGTCGACACCGATGGCAAGTACAACAGAGCGTTACGCAAGATCGGCATTGATGTCGGCATGCTGTCCAGCGAAGCCGGGCACGCGTAAGTTTTTGGTCCAGCCCTCTCCTTTGTTTCCCTCTCCTTATGGGAGAGGGTGCCGAACGCGTGGCGTTCGGCGGGTGAGGGGTTACAAACAATCAGATGCGCCCTAACCCCTCATCCCGCGCTCGCTTCGCTCCGCGCGCCCCTTCTCCCTTAAGGAGAAGGGGCTGGCGTATCGTTACGAGCTCGCCGGTTGCACTTCAGCTGACGTCAACAGCCGATAAGCTTCTTCCGCCGACATTGGCTCACCGAACGCGTAGCCCTGCGCATATTCGCAACCGAGCTGATAGAGTTCGACGGCATCCGAATCCGTCTCCGCGCCCTCGGCCACCACATCCATGCCGAGATCGTGCGCCAGCGCGATAATCGAGCGCAGGATGACCGGCCGTTTGCCTTTTCCGGACGTTCGCACGAAAGACTGGTCGATCTTGATCGTGTCGAAGGGAAAGCGCTGCAGATACGAGAGAGAAGAATAGCCGGTTCCGAAATCGTCCAGTGACAAACCGACGCCGAGTTCATGCATCCGCGTCAGCATCTGCGCCGTATATTCCGGGTTTTCCATCACCAGCGACTCGGTGATTTCAAGTTTGAGCGAGCGGCGCGCAACAGCCGAGCGCGTCAGGACCGTCCGCACGTCTTGAATGAGATCGTGTCGCAGCAATTGCCGCGACGAAACGTTTACGCTGGCGAATATCGGATAGCGGGCCTGCGTGACACGTTGCCAAGTTGCGAGCTGACGCGCGGTTTGTTCGAGCGCGAAGCGGCCGAGATCGACGATCAATCCGGTTTCTTCGGCAATCGAAATAAACTCCAAGGGAGAAAGCCGTCCCATCTTGGGATGATCCCACCGCATCAACGATTCAAATCCCGCAATGGTGCGATCCTCCAGCCACACGATTGGCTGATAAAGCATCAAAATTTCTTCGCGCTCCAATGCGCGACGCAAATCGGTTTCCAATGTCAGGCGATCGTTTTTGCGCGCTCGCATGGCCGGTTTGAAAACCTCGATGCGGTCGCCGCCAATCCGCTTGGCGTGATACATCGCAAGTTCGGCGTCCTTGAATACTTCTTCGTTGCGCTGCTGGGTGCCGTCCATCAGGGCAAGACCGATCGATGCGGTGAGCAGGATTTCACGATCGTTGAACGTGATCGGCGTGCACACGGTTTGACGGATCGTCTCCGCAAAAGCGGTGATGCGCTTGGGCTCGCGCTCGGACAGCAGCAGCACTCCGTATTGATCGCCGGAGAGTCGTGCAAGCGTATCCTGCGGCTTCATCAATCTCCCCAGCCGCCGGGCCAGTGTGAGAAGAATGGAGTCGCCCACAGCCACGCCGACGGAATCGTTGACCTGCTTGAAGCGATCGATATCGACCACCATCACCGTCGGCCGGATCGCGGTATCCGCGCGGGCAAAGGATAACGCAGCTTCGATCCGGTCGAGGTAGAGTTCGCGGTTGGGAAGCCCGGTAAGGTTGTCGTGCACCGCGTCGTGGAGCAGGCGCTCCTCCGCGGTCCGCGCTTCCGTGACATCGGTCAGCGTTCCGACAACGCGCGCAACTTCGCCGTCTGAGCCGACCAGCGGGCGCGTTTTCAGACACAGCCAGAAATAACGCCCGTCGGCCGCACGCAGCCGGAAATCCTGAACAAGCCGCCCGCGCCGTTGGTCGAGCATGCCGTCAAGCGCGGCGCGAAACCGATCACGATCCATGGGATGGAGGACATCGAGCCAGCGCGCCGCCGAGCCTTCCAGCGTTCCGCGCTTGAGACCCAGCAATTGTTCAGTCTCCGGACTGGTATAGACCTTGTCGGCGGAAACATCCCAATCCCAGATCAAGTCTCCCGATCCGGTCAGCGCCAGCGCGCGGCGTTCGACATCCGAGACGATCCCGGTCGTCACGCCGCCGGCAAAGGCATGCTGCATCACCGTAAAGCCGATCAGCATGACAATCAGCACGAGGCCGCCCAGCAATGCCGGCGCGATAATGTCGTTGGTGACGACGCTTGTAACCGCAAGGCTTGCCGTGAACACCCAGACCACCAACAACAGCCATGTCGGGATCAACAGGACCGCGCGATCGAACCCGTGGGTTGCCAGGTAAACAATCATGGCAAGACCGGCCACCGACACAAGCGCCAATGACATGCGGGCGATGCCGGAGGCGACCGCCGGATCGAACAGCGCGAGACCGACAAGTGCGCTGAGGAACACAACCCATCCGGCAGCGATGTGGGCGTAGCGAACGTGCCACCGATTGAGATTAAGATAGGCAAACAGAAAGACGACCAGCGTTGCCGCAAGAATAGCCTCGCCCGATGCGCGCCAGATGCTTTCAGCGCCTGTCGAAAGGTTGAACACCTTGCCCCAGAAACCGAAGTCAGTGCCGATATAGGCAAGCACCGCCCAACCGAGTGCGGCGGCGGCCGGGAACATCACGCTGCCTTTGACCACGAACAGGATGGTGAGAAACAGCGCCAGCAGTCCGGCGATGCCGATGACAATGCCGAAATACAGCGTGAAGCTATTGACCTTGTCCTTGTAGGCTTCCGGTTCCCACAAATAGAGTTGAGGCAGCCGGTCGGAACGCAGTTCAACCACAAAGGTGATCACCGTGCCCGGATCGAGGGTGATCCGGTAAATGTCGGCATTCGCGCTATCTTGCCGCTCCGGTCGCTCGCCTGAACTTGGCGTGATGTTCGCGAGGCGAGACAGGCCGAGATCCGGCCAGAGCAGGCCGGAGCCGACCAACCGGTAGTGGGGCGCAACGATCAGGCGATCGATCTGTTCGTCGCCGTTATTGGCAAGCGCAAAAACCGCCCAGTTCGTGTTCGCCTCACGCGAGCGCACTTCGATGCGGCGGACAATGCCGTCCGCGCCCGGTGCGGTCGATACCTGGATACGGTCGGTTTCAGTCTTTTGGGTTTCGATTGCCTCGGTTAGATCAATCGCGGAGGCATCGGTTCGCACGTTCACCGCTTCGACAGCGCGGGCGTGATCAGGCGTCAGCGCTCCAATCAGCGTTGCGATAGCAAGGACAGCACTCCGGATGGCGAAGCGGCGATAGCGCAAACTCCGTTCTCCGTGCTCGCAGCGGCCCATTTACTTAATAAATCTTGCCCGCAACTGGTTGCCAGCATTGCTCTTTGACTAGCGGGGTGTCGCCGCAAGAGCAAGGTTTTCGGAGTTGCCCAAGGACTGTGACAAAGGTTGGGCCAGCGCCTGGGTCAGCTATAAACCGGCTTTTTGGCCCAAGAGGGGCCTGGGGTTAGGCGTCTGGGGTATGCCCGCGGCAAGCGTTTCTGTTGGGGGTATTTTTCTTGGGGTTACACCGTCAAAACGATTTTGCCGATATGGGCGCTTGATTCCATGAGCGTATGGGATGCGGCGGCCTCAATAAGCGGGAAGGTCCGATAGATGATCGGCTTGATGCGCCCCGATGCCAGGAGCGGCCAGGCCTTCTCCTCAACGGCTCGGGCAATTGTGGCCTTGTCTTCAACCGAGCGGGAACGCAGGGTTGAGCCCGTATGGGTCAGGCGCTTGAGCATGATGCGCCGGAAATCGACATTCGCCCGCGCGTTGCCCTGAAAAGCGATCTGGACGATTCGCCCTTCGACCGCCGCGGCCTCGTAATTGCGTTCGATGTAATCGCCGCCCACCATATCGAGGACAAGGTCGGCTCCAGCACCGTTGGTTGCCGCTTTGGTCGCCGCAACGAAGTCTTCTGTTTTGTAGTTGACGGCACGATCCGCGCCGAGTTTGACGCAGGCTTCGCATTTTGCGTCGGAACCCGCAGTCGTGATGACACGTGCGCCGAAAGCTTTGGCAAGCTGGATTGCGGTCGTTCCAATGCCTGAACTGCCGCCATGGACGAGCAGCGTTTCTCCCGACTTCAGTGCGCCCCGTTCGAACACATTGTGCCATACGGTGAAAAACGTTTCGGGAAGTGCGGCCGCCTCGATGGGCGATAAGCCGTGCGGGATCGGCAGCGCATTGGTTTCGTGCGCCACCGCATATTCGGCATAGCCGCCGCCCGGCACCAGGGCCGTGATCATGTTGCCGATTTTCCAACGCCGGACACCGGTCCCGAGCGCGACGACTTCACCGGCAAGCTCAAGCCCTGGGATATCCGGTGCGCCCTTCGGTGGTGGATAAAGTCCCTGTCGCTGCAACACGTCGGGCCGATTAACGCCGGCGGCTGCGACCTTGATCAGCACTTCTCCCGCCTCCAGCCCGGGCATCGGGCGCTGTTCCGGAACCAGAACATCGGGGGTGCCGGGGGTCCGAATAGCAATCGAGGTCATATGCGAGGGAAGGGCAGTCATGGTCATGCGTCCTTGAAGAAATCCAGATCTTGCGAACTCAGTCTGGGGCATTTGCACCTGGAACAATCGCTGGTTTAGCCCGCATGGGCCGGTGTGACAACGGTCACCGTGGCCGCTATTTTTCCGCCTAGTGCCCTGTTTTCGAAGTTCGTGACACGCTGCGGCACTCTCTTAGACGAACTTCGAAAACAAAAGGGCACTAGCAAATCTATGGTTCTAGTGCCGCTTTCGATTTGAAGTTCCTAAAACGAGTTTGCCGCAACCCGTGTAGGAACTTCAAATCGGCGGCACTAGTGCCCTGTTTTCGAAGTTCGTGACACGCTGTGGCACTCTCTTAGACGAACTTCGAAAACAAAAGGGCACTAGCAAATCTATGATTCTAGTGCCGCTTTCGATTTGAAGCTCCTAAAACGAGTTTGCTGCAACCCGTGTAGGAACTTCAAATCGGCAGGACTAGATGGAGGATGTGCGATGGACGAGGATCTGCTGCCGAGAAAAAAACCGGTACACGAGATCGGGCAGGATCTTACTTTGCTCTCCGTGGAGGAATTGCGTGAGCGGATCGCAATGCTCAAAGACGAGATCGTTCGATTGGAGGCAAGTGTGGCAAGCAAAAAGGCTTCCCGCTCCGCGGCTGATCAATTTTTCAAAAGATGAGCGACTTTCTTAAAAAAAGCGAACCGGGTCGGTGTTTTCGAGCCTTTTAACCCGGCGTTAAGCTTTTTGGTTAATCATTATGGTTGTCCAGCTTTGGACGTTCGAGTGGCTCCTGTCCACTCTGTTTGACGCCTCCCTGTTATCACCTTTGAGCCGCCGCACGGCGGCTCTATTTTTTGTGCGATTCATTTTATTTTTGGCGCAAATCATCTCTGAGCTTCATCGCATGGGCATGATTGTCGGCGCCTGACTCCGTGAGCCGTTGCACAACGGCATCGATTTCTCGGACGTCAATTTCTCGCGATCGCATTGTTCTACGTTTTTTCAACCGATCTTTTTTTCGGTCTACATCATTGATTGCTCGTGAGGTTGAGCGCCTGTGTTTACGAATATGTAATCGGGCTACTAGACAGGCTGGCTCCCGATGGGCATATGATCGCGGCCGTGGGACGACCCTGCCATTCGGCAGTGCGTGTGTGAGGCGTAAGTCGATGTCCGACAAGCTGGCTAATGAGCCTGAACCCGTTTCTTTTGGTCAACGGCTTGCAAGCTCCCAAGCGTTCTCGGCCTTATTCCGCGACGGAATGGCGCTTGTCGAAGAAACCGCCGTTTACCTTGATGGTCCGGGACGCACGGAATCGAAACTGCTGGAGCGCCCGGCTGCGCTTGCTTATGCGACCGAAAGCATGCGTCTGACGACGCGGCTGATGCAGCTTGCGTCGTGGCTCCTGTTGCATCGCGCCGTTAATGAAGGCGAGATGTCGCTTGCTCAAGCCAGCCAGGAAAAAAGTAAGGTCAAGCTTTCATCCCTTGATCAGGGCGATCCTGACGTCATCAGCCGGTTGCCTGAAAGCTTGCGTGATCTCATCGAGCGGTCAGGCAAGCTGCAGGAGCAGGTGCGGCGGCTCGACAGCACGATTCATTCGAATGGTACCGAGCAACCCCAAGCCAATGCGGTTGAGCAGCAGCTTGGGTTGTTGAAGGCGGCTTTCGAGCGGCAGGAGTGAGCGGAGGGTCCACCGGCTGGCGCTCCATCCTTTGTTTTGGCTTTGAGCATGATCTTTTTCGGAAAACCGGTTCCCACACCCGCCTGCGCGGGTGCAGGCTTTTCCGGATCATGCTCCAGCATCCTCCACTACCGTCCATAAAAAAAAACCGCAGCGCGGGGTTTTTTGTTGGCCGGAATGCCGATCTTATTTGAGGAAGCCCGAGAACTTCTTCTGGAAGCGCGACAGGCGTCCGCCACGATCGAGGAGCTGCTGCTGTCCGCCAGTCCAGGCCGGATGGGATTTCGGATCAATGTCGAGATGCAGGGTGTCACCCGCCTTGCCCCACGTGGTCCGGGTCTCAAATTCGCTGCCATCTGTCATCACGACCTTGACGGTGTGATAATCGGGGTGAATTTCGGGTTTCATGATGCTGTTCCCACGCCGGTACTCAGGCGCTCGTATGTTCGCTGTGCTGAAGAAAGTGGCCGCTCTATACATCACCCCCCAATCCGATACAAGGCTGCGATCGTGCTCAAAGGTTGTGGGCCCCCGCCGCCGTTAACGA
>DATAIA010000246.1:0-4157 GCA_036262895.1 Xanthobacteraceae bacterium | reverse complement strand
AGGCCATGGTCCGCCGAATTGCGTACCATGTGAATGAGCGGATCTTTGATCAGATCGAGCACCTGGCGATCGAGCTCGGTCTCGGCACCATTCATTTCCAGTTCGATCTGCTTGCCCAGTTCGGTAGAAAGGTCGCGCACGATGCGCGGCAGCTTCTGCCAGGCGTTTCCGATCGGCTGCATCCGCGTCTTCATGACGCTTTCCTGCAGCTCGGCGGTGACGTTGGAGAGCCGCTGCAGCGGCACCTTGAATTCGGAATCCTCGTGCCGGCGAACGATTTCGAGCAGTTGATTGCGCGTCAGGACCAGCTCGGAAACCATGGTCATCAGGTTTTCAAGCGTTTCGACATTCACGCGAATTGATTGGTTCGCAACCTTGCTGTCGGTTTTACTGTCGTTCACGCCACTCTCCTCCCCCTCGCGCACGGGCTTGCGCTCCGCCTTGGCCGCGGACTTGGAGGCGGGCTTGGAGGCGGACTTTGCCGGCGCTTCGGCCTTCGCACCTGCAGGCACTTCGGAAGCGGTTTCGCGGAAAGCACGCTCCAGCTCATCAAGCGGAACTTCACCGACGCGCAGCTGACGTTCCAAGACCTGATATGTCAGCGAGCCCGTTGCTTGTTGCGGCTCCGGTTCCTTTGCCGGCGCAGCAGCGCCACCCGCAAGCGACATCTGCTCAAGCGCACCAATCAGATCGCGGTCAGAGCCTTCCGGCTCCTGCTGCGTCGCCTCAAGGTCACCCAGTATTTCTTTGATCCGATCGAGGGTCGAAAGTATGAGCGTCACAGCCTCACCGGTGACCGGGATGCCGTCACGAAATTTCCCCATCAATGTTTCGGCGGCGTGAGCAAGCGCCTCAAGGCGAGGCAAACCGAGAAAGCCGCAAGTACCTTTGATGGTGTGAACCAGGCGAAAAATGTTGTCGAGGATCTTGGCGTTATTTGGATCCTGCTCGAAACGGACCAACTCGACGTCAACGACATCCAGACTTTCGTTGGTTTCCGTCAAAAACTCACGCAACAAATCGTCCATGGACAAAGGCCTCTGCACAGGCACCGCCATTTGGGCTGTGCCTTTCGGGACCGTGCCAGTTTCATTGAAAACAGTTTAAGATTAGTTGCCTGCGCGGGGCCTGATCCAGAAAAACCCGCGCAAAATAAGCATAAACAATGTTAGCGCACAGTGAATCGCGCTTTATTACCGCTCAGCCCGCCATCACGATGATGTTTTCGCCGTCGGCTTCAATCGTCACCTTGAGGCCGCAGGAACGGGCAAGCAATCCCGCATAAAACGGCTGAATCGCATGGGCATCGACGGGATGATCTTCCGTTTCGCCGGCAACCATCTTCGGTATCGACTGCGGCACGCGCGCATTGAGCCCATTGGCCGTAATGCGGAACCCCATGGTTTCGCCTTCTCCGACCGGGTCAATGGTCAGGTTGCCGCCCCTCGGAATCGTCTGGCCTGAGATGATCAACAAATTGAGCAGCAGCTTGACCCGATTCTTCGGCACCAATGCCCGCGGAAGATTCCAGGCGATCTTGGTTTTTTCATCACCAAAAAAACCTCTCGCCACCCCTTCCGCATCGCCCAGATCGATCGAGGCACCGGCCGATCCGGCAGCACCAAAGGCAAGCCGGCAAAACTGCAGGCGAGCCGAAGCGGTCTGCGCGCTTTTTTTGATGAGATCGAGGGCGAAGACCTTGGTTTGCTCGTCGTTATCGTCTTCGAGCACTTCAAGCCCATTGACCACTGCGCCAACCGGGCTGATCAGGTCGTGACACACCCGCGAGCACAACAGTGCGGCAAGATCGAGAGCTTCCAGTGTCGTGGGGCCGGACATGCAGGGTATCTCCCCGGTAAGGCGGGTCTGGCTTCACCGCTGATTCGGCAAAGCTGCGTACTTCGTGTGCGGTGTGATACACCGAGGCAGCACAGCCTGCCAAGGCAAACACCATCTTCTCTCTGTGCGGCTACAATCTCAGATGCCATGGCCACGGAACACGGCGTGACAGTCAATCGCAAATGGGGCGCCTTAACGGACCCACAGCTCATCGATGAATTGACGGCGCTTGTTTCGCGGGCTGCTGCCGCAATCATGGCAGTTGGCCCGCATGGAAATACGCGCACCAAAAGCGATCTATCGCCGGTAACCGCGGCGGACGAAGCAGCCAATGCCGTTATTCTTTCGTGCCTTGCGCCATTGCTTCCCGAACTACCCGTTGTCTCGGAAGAATCCCTTGAAACTCAGACACAACAGGTCGTGGCCAAGGATTTCATCCTGGTCGATCCCCTGGACGGAACCCGCGAATTCATTGCCGGCCGGAATGAATTCACGGTCAATCTTGCCGTTATTGCCGGGGGCGTCCCCGTAATCGGGCTCATTGCGGCCCCCGCACTCGGCTTGATCTGGCGCGGCATTGTCGGAAAAGGCGCGGAGCGTCTCACGCTCGCGCCTGGCGCAAGGCCAAATGAAAGTCGCGAGATTGTCCCGATTCACACCCGGAAACGACCGCGAAAGCTCGTGGCAGCCCTCAGCCGCTCGCACTTCGATGCGGACACCGCGGCCTTCCTCGACCGGTTGCCGGATCATGAGCGGCTTATCGCGGGATCGGCTCTCAAATTCTGCCGGATTGCTGAAGGAAGCGCCGATGTCTATCCCAGACTGGCGCCTACGTGCGAATGGGATATTGCAGCCGGCCATGCGATCATTGTGGCGGCCGGTGGCCAGATGACGACCCCAGACGGGGCTCCCATCCCTTATGGAAAAATGACCGAGCGGTTTCGCGTGCCCGGCTTCGTTGCCTGGGGAGACCCCCAAAATCCCGCTGAATAGTCAGGGCGAAAGCGTTTTGATCACGTCCGGCCATCGCCCATCGGCAACGCCGATCGCATGTTTGGGATCTTTTGCAAAAGCAGCCTGCGCCGATTGCGTGCTGAACACGTAAAGCCGCTGATCGACAATCTGCCAATATTGCGGGCTGCCGGCCACCGCAACGCCGCGGGCTATCGCCACCGGATCGTACCCGCCGAATCGCGGCATGTAGACATCCGGCCGGTCGACAAATGCGGCCCGGTTGCCGAGATTGCGGAAACGCCAGATCACCCCAGCATAAGAGTATTCAAAGTTGCCGTTGCCTTGAAGGGGCGCGGCATCGGTAAAGTAGGCCACCGGATCAAAGCCGAAGAGCGCCAGTCCGGTTCGCCAGTCACTCACCACCCGTTCGGTGGTCGCGGCGCGCACGGAATTGAAAAGCCCGGCTGTCGCTGCAACCGCGACGACGACGGCGACACACCCCATCACCAAACGAATCAATGGCTTCCGTCCGGATTGCGCTGAGGTCATAGTTCCAACCAAATGTTTCCTGATTCGGAGAGCGCGAAGCACAGCCGATTCGGCGTACTGTTGACTCGGATAGTGTTCGCCCACTCCAGCGACCCGGATTCTTAAATGAACCAAGTGTGCAACGCGTTAAGCTCGCCAGCCTTTTTTTATGGAGCTCCCATGCGCGCCATCTCCCGCCTCCTCGGCGTCGGCCTCATTCTCCTGGGGCTCGGCATCAGCCCCTCGTTTGCCCAGTACGCCCAGCAAGCCCCCAATCAATCCCGCTTCGCTCCGAACGAGCTGCTCAACGCCGGTCACCGCTTCTTCGGCGGGGTCTCGCGTGGCCTCGCCACCGTGATCGAACGTGCGGTGAGCCGGTGGGGCGAACCGAACGGCTACATTCTGGGACAGGAAGGCGGGGGAGCCATATTTGGCGGCCTGCGCTACGGCGAGGGCACCCTCTACACCAAGAACGCCGGCGACCTGCGGGTTTACTGGCAAGGCCCGACACTCGGATGGGACGTGGGCGGCGAAGGCGCCCGCACCATGATGCTCGTCTACAATCTCCCGGCAACCCATGTCATTTTCCAGCGTTTCGCCGGGATCGACGGGTCGGCGTATCTCGTCGGCGGATTCGGTATGACGGCGCTGACCGCCAACAATATTGTCATCGTGCCGATCCGCTCCGGAGTCGGTCTGCGGCTGGGAGCCAATATCGGCTATCTGAAGTTCACGCCCTCGGCGACCTGGAATCCGTTCTAGGTCCGGCGTCTTCCGGCCCCTGCCCACAACCCGCTCGAATTTAGGTTAACGGCGGGTGCGGCTGGCGCTCGGGT
>DATAIA010000245.1:0-2359 GCA_036262895.1 Xanthobacteraceae bacterium | reverse complement strand
CCTCGACAATGACGAAGACTTCATCGGACTTGGGATGCCGGTGGCGCGGCGGTCCGTCGCCCGGGGCGCCATCGGATGCCAGCAGGCCAAACCTTCCGCCGGTTTGGTTTGCCGTCAAGAGGGTTTCGTAGTGCTGACCATTCCAATCGATTCGAGTTGCGGGCACTATTTGCATTTGCATTCCTCGCTACTGGAGATTGGTCTAGCTCGCCCTTTTCGAGCGGTGCATCCCAATCTTCAGCACGTGGATTACGCGCAATCTCGCGTCGTCTCCTCGTATGAACGTATGAGGCGCAGCCCAAAGTCATAACGGCCGGCCCGCCGCCAGTGCCGGGGCCTGGAAACGGCGAAATCCCGTCGCCCGCCAAGGGTGGAAGTGGTAGATTCCGGTCAGGAACGTCTGTCAGGGCGCGTGCATGCACGATATCGACCAGTTGGTCGGGCACATTTACGACGCGGCCGTCGAACCCGGCCGTTGGCCGCAAGTACTTGAGAATCTTTCGGATTTTCTTGAGGGCGCCGCCACCAAACTCACGTTCCAGAACGTCAGAACGTCTCGCAGCGAAGCGAATTCCGTACGAATGTCCCCGGAGGCGGACCGCACATACGCACAGTACTATTACAAGACCAATGTGTTCTTACAGCGTATCGCCAAGTTACGCGCAGGGACGTTAATCCCGGTGTGGAACCTCCTGCCGAGAGAAGTTTATCAACGCTCCGAGTTTTACAACGACTTCTGCCGGCCAAACGACATGTGTCACCCGATTGGGGTGGTCCTTGCCAATGAGCCCGAGGTGCGCGTCGTATTCACCTGCGGAAGTGCCAAGGCTGCCGAGGCGTTCGAGTCTGAACATCTGGAAAGGCTGCGCTGCATCGGGCCGCATTTGGTCCGTGCGGCCAGTGTGAGTCTGCGACTCTCTCGCTCTGAAATCCTCAGGAACGCCAACGCCAAGGCACTCGACCGCGTGGCCCAGGGCTTGCTGATTGTGTCCGCGAATGGCGAGATTCTATTCGCGAACCGGGCGGCCGAGTCGCTGCTTGCTGAGGCCGATGGGATCAGGACTGAGAAATCAGTTCTCCGCGCACGTGCACCGGCGGACGCGCCGCAATTTCAACGCTTGATTGCCACGGCGGCGGAGCGGTCCGGCGAGGCTGGCGGCATGATGGTGCTCTCACGACCGGCGCCGCGGCGGCCGCTGAGCGTTCTGGTCGCTCCATTGACTATTCAATTGACATGGTTCGTGTCGGGCGCCCGAACCGCGATCGTGTTCGTGTCCGATCCGGACAGCGCACCCCAAATCGGGCAACAGCAGTTACGCGCTCTTTACCGGCTCACTGCGGCCGAGGCAGCCGTCGCCATCGTCGTTGCCCGTGGTGTGGGGCTGCAGGCAGTTGCTAATGAGCTAGAGATTAGCCTGACCACGGCACGCACGCATCTGCAACACGTGTTCGAGAAGACGTCGACCCGCCGTCAGGCCGAGCTCGTCCGCCTCATTGCCGACGGGCGGTTTTGCGCCCTATTAAAAGAGGATGGGGACATGGAATGGCCTTCGCGTTTATAGCGTTTCTGGCTTAAAGCGGGAATTTCGTTAAAAAGCGAAGGCACTCGTCAAACTTTTGATGTCGCCGAGCGCCGACGCGGCCATCAGGAACGCAGGACTGGAGCGAGCTACTAAATGAATATGTAGCTGAGGACGGGCGTGCCGTTGCTCTCGCGGAAACGCGGTCAGAGATTAGAGCCGTATCCACGGTGCATGAACGTCGGTCTTTCGCGGCTGGTGAAGGTGGCCCGAGTCGCGAACGGTGTCAGTAATCTTTAGAATGCCCGCCTAGCGCATGTACTCTAGGTCGGCTCTTGGCCGATTCCGGACGAATGGAAGCAGATCAGTTCGGTCAGTTCACAACCTGCATGATTGCGGCTACATTCCTGCGTCTCTGGCCCGCGCGACCGCTTCTGCGCGGCTCCCCACGTTCAGCGTTGAAAAGATTGCCGATACGTGGTTACGGACGGTCTTCTCACTAATCCCTAAGCTAGTCGCAATTTCCTTGTTTGGCGCTCCACGGGCTAACATCGTCAAAACAACACGCTGTCGGTTGGTAAGGCGCGCAATCTCGGCGGGAGTCGTCCCATGTGTAAGCTCTGTCCGCAAAAACCCGTTCAGTTTCTCGATGAATGCTGGCCAAGCCCGCTCAGTATTAAGAAGCAGATGATTTTTGCTTTCGAGAGGCACGAACTCGGCGTTCGGAATGAGCCCGGCAAGCTGCCGGCCCTGGTCGAAAGGGATGACGTCATCCTCGCGGGCATGGAAAATGATTGTGGGACAGGCAACACGTCTAGCGACATCCGCGAAGTCCGCCT
>DATAIA010000244.1:0-9937 GCA_036262895.1 Xanthobacteraceae bacterium | reverse complement strand
ACAGAACCAGCGGCCGAATTTCGCGGATTGGCGAAGACCTGTTTGCCCTCACGCTCCTGGCGTTTGTTGAGCTCCGCGAAATCCTCATGCGTCATGTAGATTTCGCCGCGCACCTCACACACATGCGGCAGACGCTCGCCAAGAAGCCGATGCGGCACATCACGAAGCGTTTTTACGTTCGCCGTGACATCCTCGCCTTCGCTGCCATCACCACGGGTCGCCGCATTGACGAGTTCGCCGTGCTCATAGCGCAATGTACATGACAAACCGTCGATCTTCGGTTCCGCGGTAAAGGCGAGCTTTTCCTCAGCACTGATACTGAGGAAGCGCCGGACCCGCTCGGCAAACTCGACCACATCTTCATCGGTGAAGGCATTGGCGAGCGATAGCATTGGCACCGCATGCCGGATCTTTGCGAACTTGCCCGACAATGGCGCGCCGATTTTCCTGGTTGGAGAATCGGCCCGCACGAGGTCGGGAAAACGGGCCTCGATTGCCTCATTGCGATGTCGCAAAGCATCATAGCTCGCATCCGAAACTGTCGGAGCGTCTTGCTGATAATAACGTTGATCGTGCGCAGCAATTTCAGCCGCGAGCCGCTTGAGTTCGGCTCTAGCCTGTGCCTGCGTCAGGGCTTCGACATCGACGGTGCTGGTGTCGGTCATTGGAATGAGCGATCAAACATTATCCTGCGGCTGCGCGAATGAGACGCTCCGCAGCGGCACGGGCTTCTTCGGTAATTTCAGCGCCTGACAACATCCGAGCAATTTCCTCACGCCGATGGTCGGCGGCAACTTCGGCAACCGTCGTCGCAACCCGATTGCCACGATCAAGCGCATCCTTGCTGATCACGAAGTGACGATCCGCGCGCGCGGCGACCTGGGGCGCATGAGTAACAGCCATCACTTGGACACTGCGGGCGAGTTGCGCAAGACGCAATCCAATTGCATCCGCCACCGCGCCGCCCACACCGGTATCGATCTCATCGAATACCAGAGTCGGCGCCGATCCGCGATCGGCAAGCACCACCTTCAGCGCCAGCAAAAACCGCGCAAGTTCGCCGCCGGATGCGACTTTCATCAACGGCCCCGGTCTGGTGCCGGGATTGGTCTGAACCCAAAACTCCACACGATCGATACCGTTTGAACCGGCGCTTGTAGGTTCCGAAGCGATTTCAGTGATGAATTGCGCCCGATCGAGCTTCAATGGACCAAGCTCTGCATTGACGGCGCTTTCAAGCGTCTTTGCGGCGCGTGCCCGCGCGGCAGAAAGCGTCTGCGCCAAATTGCGAAATTTCTCCTCGGCTTCCCGGCAGGTCTGCTCAAGGCCGACAAGCTGTTCGGCGCCTGCATCGAGCGCACTGAGATCCCCAGCATAGCGGGTGGCAAGCACGGCAAGATCGTCAACCGCAACGTTGTATTTTCGACCGGCGGCGCGTAACGCGAACAATCGTTCCTCAATTTTTTCAAGCTCGCGAGGATCATGATCGGTCAGGCGCAAGGCCGTCTCAAGGTGGCCGCGCGCCTCTTCCAGCGCATTGAGAGCGACATCGAATGCCTTGATTGCCGGTTCGACAAGGCCCGGCATCTGAGCGGTCCGGCGCTCAAGGCGGCGGATAGCGGACGCAAGCGCCGGGACAGGCGAATGCGTACCCGAAACCGCCTGGTGCGCATCGCGCAAATCTTCCGCAATTTTTTCCGCCTGCATCATCATGGTGCGCCGGCCGGCAAGCGTTGTCTCCTCGCCGAGTTGGGGGCTCAGCTGCGTGAGCTCGGAAACCGCATGACGCAGCCATTCGGCTTCGCGGCGGGCACGATCGACACGCGCGCGGTGGCTTTCAACTGCATCGAATGCGGCGCGCCACACTTCCCAGGCTGCGGAAACAGCAACAGCGTCCCGCTCAAGTCCGCCGAACGCATCAAGCAGTGTGCGATGGGTTGCCGTATCGACAAGCGCGCGATCGTCGTGCTGACCGTGAATTTCCACGAGCGCCGTACCGAGCGACTTCAACACCTGCACGCTGACCGGTTGATCGTTGACGAACGCGCGGGTGCGACCGTCGGCAAGCTGCACGCGCCGCAAAATCAGTTGATCTTCGATCGGAATATCGTTTGCAGTGAGGATCTGCTGTGTCGGGTGATTGCTTCCCACCTCGAAAACCGCGGTGACCTGCCCCTGCTCCGCCCCCTGGCGCACCAGTCCCTGATCGCCACGCGCGCCGAGCGATAACGCAAATGCATCAAGCAGGATCGACTTTCCGGCTCCCGTTTCGCCTGTGAGCACGGAAAGCCCGGACACGAAATCAATATCGAGCCGTTCAATCAGGACAATGTCGCGGATGGAGAGACGGGCCAGCATGAGCCCTCAGCCGAGGCCGATCTTTTTGAAGGCTTTACTGATCCACGAACCTTCACTTTCCTTCGGCTCAAATCCACCGTTCTTCACGAGGCTATAGGCGTCCTTATACCAGCGGCTATCCGGGAAATTATGGCCCAGCACCGCCGCCGCGGTTTGCGCTTCCGAGACAATGCCAAGTGTCATGTAGACCTCGGTCAACCGCATCAGCGCTTCCTCGACATGACGCGTTGTCTGATATTGCGTTACGACAACTTTGAAGCGGTTGATCGCACCGGTGTAATCGCGCTTCTCCTGATAATAGCGGCCAACCGCCATTTCCTTGCCGGCAAGCTGGTCCTTGGCGATGTCGACCTTCCGCTTGGCGCTGACTGCATACTCAGTATTGGGAAATTTTCGTGTCACTTCCTCAAGCGCACGCACCGCTTTTTCCGTGCCGCCCTGGTCGCGCGACACATCGGGGATTTGCTCGAAATACGATGAGCCAATCAAATATTGGGCATAAGCAGCATCGGGGCTGCCGGGATGCAGGGTCACGTAACGCTTCGCCGCGCCCACACATTCCTCGTATTTGTGCCCTTCGTAATAGGCGTAGGCCGACATGATCAGGGCTTTGCGCGCCCAATCCGAATAAGGATGTTGGCGATCGACCTCTTCGAATTTCTTCGCTGCCGCCTCCATATCCTTCTTCTGATTGAGCAGATAAAGCCCTTCGTTATAGAGGCGGTCAGCCGGATCGTCAGAAATTGGAACGTCTTTGTCGCCGAAGAGACTGCAGGCCGGCAATCCAACGGTCAAAAGCACAAGCGCAAGCACACGCAGGAGCGGCAGCCATGACTGTGATGGGAAAAAATGCAGTGTCATCAGCGCCATCAATTTGTTTCCGACGGATGTGGTGCGAAGGGTACACCCACAATTCTGATTCCGCAGGAAGGGACCACAGCCACTTGAAGAGTTCGGGAACTTAGTTAGCTGAAATCCGCCCCGCTGACCATGCGAATATGCTCGCAATCGGCCGGGAATATGGCGCGATCGGAAAAGTAAAATCTTGAAAAATTAACGTTTTAGATCGCCAGCGGACGCAGGGCCGGCGCCCAGACCTGCTGCTCGCGATCAGCACCGGTTTCAACCTGGCTGCGCGCCCGCGGGGCTTTTGCTTCGACAACCGTCCACGCGCTCGGATCGGAAATCAGTTCGCAGATCACCGCATGATTAAGCTTGTGGCCTCCGCGAACGGAACGATAGGCGCCGAGAATGGGCGCACCGGCAAGCGAAAGATCACCGATCGCGTCGAGCGCCTTGTGGCGAACAAACTCGTCGGCAAACCGCAGTCCTTCCGGGTTGAGCACACTGCTGTCACTGACAACGAGCGTGTTCTCAAGCGAAGCCCCGAGCGCATAACCCGCGCCCCACAGCTTCGCGACATCTTTCATGAAGCCGAAGGTCCGCGCCCGGGCCACTTCACGGCGGAAGGTTGCGGGCTCGACATCGATGGCAAGCGACTGCTTACCGATCAAGGGGTGATCAAAATCGATATCGACTTCGACGCGGAACCCCGCATCGTAAGGGAGCAGCTCGCCATATGCGTCGCCGCGTGTCACGCGAATTGGCTTGAGCACTTTTGTATAGCGACGCGGCGCGGCAAGCGAAACGATGCCGACCTGATCGATGGCGTCGACAAAAGCTGCCGCGCTGCCATCCATGATCGGGGCTTCCGGACCGTCGAGTTCAATCGTTGCGTTATCAACGCCGAGGCCGCAAAGAGCAGCCATGATGTGCTCGATAGTGGAAACACCTGGCCCGGTCTCGTCGCCGAGCACAGTCGCAAGCTCTGTTGCCGTAACCGAACGAGCGTTGGCGCGGATCTCGCGATCCGGCTTGCCATCAACGCCGCTGCAAATGAAAACAATCCCGGTTCCAACATCAGCGGGATTCAAGGTGAGCGTCACAGGAAGGCCAGAATGAACGCCTACACCTCTCAGTGTGGCGCGACCGCCAAGCGTGGTCTGCTTGCCCGTCTTCATTCGTTCCGTACCCCTTCGACGGCTACGCTTCCCCAAGCGCCATCCGTCGACCCCATCACGTAAAATTTCCGCCGCGAATCCCCAGGCGAAAACTTCCTTAACGGCACCTTAGTCGGAGGTCGGATTTAGTCCAATTCACGGTTTTTTACGGACTGTTACCTCAAGAAAACCAGAGAAATTGGCCTCCGGCATCGACAGGACATCACGCAAGCAACTCAATTTGGTCCAAATCGGAAAGGCGAACGGTTTTCTCGCCCCAAGATCGACAAATTAGTAAATTTGCTCAATGACATACGCAAAACCTAACAGCACAAAATAAAACGGGCAGCATTGCGCTGCCCGTTTTGATCGTCCTCACAAGGCCTGATCCTCGGTCAATTTGACTGCCTTCGCAGAAACGCCGGGATCTCCAACTGATCATCCTCGATCGAGTTATGCACAGGTGTCGGACGCCCATGGGCGTCCAGCCCTTGCGGCGCCGCCCGAGTCGGCACTGGCCGTTTGGCATATTCCGAAACGGCATCGGAGGCCCGATTCGGCGGCGACACCGGATTGCGCGGAACCTGTGGCGGAAGAGGCCGCATCTCGGCCTGCTGCTCCCCAGCCTCCTCGCTTTCCTCCTCACGCCGCCCCAGCCCCACGGAAGCAAGACGCTGCAACAGCGACATTCGTCGCTTTTCCGGGTTGGCTGGATCCGTCAACTCGCCTCGGCTTGCACGAATCTCGTTTTGAGCCGGGATCGGAAGCTCTTCGACCCGCGGCATGCGAGGCGCGCGTAAAGCACGCTCGGGCTGAGGCGGGATGAAGACGTCCGGCGTGGGCGCTTCCGGTGGAGGCGCCTGCAATTCCTGCTCGATGGCTTCCAGAAACATCGCGGGCTTGTGAGGAATCGATCGGATTGTGACTTCTTCGATCATCGCCATTGGAGCGACGGCCTGACTTACAGCAAGAGCAGCACCTGCCTGGGCAACAGGCGGCCGCATCATCGGTGCGCGGGCCATTGGCGAATTCGGCGAATGGACCGGTTCGGTTAAAGGAGCCGGGCGCGGCGCATTCTCGGTCTGCTCCAAGCGTTCGGCGAGACGTTGCGTGTTTGACCGAAGCTTCTGGGTCAATTCGGCAAGGCGGCTTTCAGACGAATTGACCGCTGTCGCCACCTGATCGATGCCGGTGGCAACCACGGAAACGCGAATGATGCCATCGAGGTTTTCATCAAATGTCGCCCCGACAATGATGTTGGCTTCCTGATCGACTTCCTCGCGAATACGCGTGGCTGCTTCGTCAACTTCGTAAAGCGTCAGATCGCGGCCGCCGGTGATGGAGATCAGAAGCCCGCGGGCGCCCTTCATCGAGGAATCGTCAATCAGCGGATTAGCAATCGCGGATTCGGCAGCAGCAAGCGCGCGCTTTTCGCCAGAAGCCTCACCGGTGCCCATCATCGCCTTGCCCATCTCGCGCATGACGGCGCGGACATCAGCAAAGTCGAGGTTGATCAGGCCCTCTTTCACCATCAGGTCCGTGATGCAGGCAACCCCCGAATAAAGCACCTGGTCAGCCATCGCGAACGCATCGGCGAAGGTGGTCTTCTCGTTCGCGACGCGGAACAGATTCTGATTGGGAATGATCAGCAGCGTATCGACAGCCTTCTGCAATTCCTGAATGCCGCTTTCAGCAAACCGCATCCGGCGCTGGCCTTCGAATTGGAACGGCTTGGTGACAACCCCGACTGTCAGGATGCCAAGTTCGCGGGCGACCCTGGCGATGACGGGCGAGGCACCGGTTCCCGTTCCACCGCCCATGCCCGCGGTGACGAACACCATGTGCGAACCGGAAAGATGATCGCGAATTTCATCGATCACTTCCTCAGCCGCGGCCCGCCCGACCTCCGGTTGAGAGCCGGCACCGAGCCCCTCGGTCACCTGCACTCCCATTTGAATGATACGCTCGGCCTTCGACATGGTCAGCGCTTGCGCATCAGTGTTTGCGACCACGAAGTCACATCCGACCAATCCCGCGGTGATCATGTTGTTGACGGCGTTGCCACCGGCACCACCCACTCCGAACACAGTAATCCGCGGCTTGAGCTCCCGGATATCAGGCATCTTTAGTTTGATTGTCATGGCTGCCTCTTTAGTTCGCGGGCGTCACCGCCGGCGGGTTCGACCGGTCCGCCACCGGTCAAATAGGTGATGATCTTTGGTAATCGGCCCATCAGAAGCTCTCCCTGAGCCATCGTCCGACCCTCGAGAAATATCCGTCTGTCCCCGTCATGAGTTGCCGCGTTCGCCGCGGTTCGAAATGTTCAAGATAAGCAAACTGCGGATAGATCAGGAGGCCCGCGGCGACCGCAAACGCCGGCCCCTTCGTCAGCTCGGGCAAACCGGAAATGCCGAGCGGTCGACCTATTCGTACCTGTCGTCCTAGCAAACGCGCAGCGAGATCCGGCAACCCAGTCAGCTGGCTTGCCCCCCCGGTCAAAACAATGCGGCCGCGCGGATCGGAAGCAAACGGCGACGCCGTCAGTCGATCGCGAACCATTTCGAGGATTTCCTCGATCCGCGGATTGATGATCCGCACCAGATGAGCCCGTGGAACGATTTGGGGAGGCTCACGATCATGCTCGCCGAACGCTTGCACCGTGATCATATCGCGATCGTCCGAGGGACCCGGCATGGCGCTGCCGTAAAGCGTTTTGACGCGTTCCGCATCGGCAATCGACACGTTCAAGCCGCGCGCGAGATCCATGGTGATGTGACTGCCGCCAAGCGCAAAACCGTCAGCGTGCACGAAGCGTCCCTCGGAAAAGACCGCGATCGTCGTCGTACCCGCACCGATATCGACAAGCGCCGAACCAAGATCCGCCTCATCGTCGGCAAGCGCGCTAAGCGCCGCGACATAAGGGGTGGCCACCATCGCCTGCACAGTGAGATGGCAACGCTCTACCAGCAACATCAGATTTCGTGCGGCAGCGACATCAACGGTCGCGATGTGCATATCAATGCCGAGATGACTTCCCAGCATGCCCCGCGGGTCGCGGACACCGCGCGCATTGTCGATGGCATAGCCGATCGGAACCGAATGCAGTACCGCCCGCCCCTCCCGGACAGAGTGCCGGCTGCCAGCCGCAAGCACCCGCTCAATGTCACGATCAGCCGCCGTTGAACCCGCAATCGGTACGGTCGCGGCAAAGAGTTCGCTCGATATCCGGCCGGCGGACACCGACACAACCACGGATTCGACGTTGACCCCTGCCATACGCTCGGCAGTGTCCACCGCCTGACGCACGGCCTCTTCGGCTTCCTCAAGGTCAACCACCTTACCCGATTTGATCCCGCGCGCTCTGGTGTGCCCCAGCCCCAAAACTTCGACGGCATGGCTGCGTCGCCGCAATACTTCTTGCGGCGAGCGCGGCTTCATCCGCGCAATGAGGCAGACAATCTTGTTGGTGCCGATATCAAGCGCGCAGACCACCGCCGACCGTTTCGGATGGACCGGCTTCATTTTCGGGGTCAGGCCATGCTGCAGGGAGTTCACGCGTCTCCTCCCTTCCGCTTGGCCGGTTTCTTGTCCTTCTCCTTGAGCGCATCCTCGCGTGCCTGGCTTGCATCTTGCGAAAGCCGCACCGTCACGCGATCTGGAAGCCGCAAATCAACGGTCGTAATATCTCGCGTCAGCAGGCCCTTATCACGGTCGAGCTCAACCAGACGATCAAGCGCCTGTTCGATGTCGTTTTCCGGCAAGCGCACATCGATGCCGTTCTTCAGACGCAGGTTCCAACGCCGTTCGGCAACCAGAATGGATGCCCGCACCTGATCGCGAATAGCGGGGTAACGATCAAGCAATGTAAGAAAATCCCTGGCCCGGGTGTCCGCGCCGCGGCCAACCACAAAGGGAAGCGCAAGAAACTGACCAGGCGCCTCACTGACCACCGTTCCATCCGCTGAAATCACGGACACTTTGCCGGCTCTCTGCCACAGCGCGAATGCGGAACGCTCGGTGACGGCAATCTGCAGCCGATCGGGATAAAGCTTGCGGACCATTGCATCGGCAATCCACGGGATTGCCTTGAGTTGATCCCGCGCCTTATCGACATTGAGCAAAAGCAATGAGGCATGCTCATTGACGCCGGCGGCCGCGAAAATCTCGGCCCGGCTTACATGCTTCTCGCCCGACAGAGAAACGGCAGCAATATGCAAGCCTGCCGCATTCGCCACCGCATTGGGCGCGTCTCTGAGAAGTTCGGCGGTCATCGCAACATGATCACCTTTCACCACGCCATACCCGATACTGGCCGATATGAGCAGGAGCGAGCCCACGAGGCCGGTAAAGCGCGGCGGATTGAAACGTTCAACCAACGCCACCCAACGTCGCATGAACCGAGTGATTCGGCTCGGACGTTTTGCAACGCGGGTTGGATCACCATGGAACCGGTCCGAAGCACCCACGTGCCGAAGCGCACCGGTCCGGGCGACCGGTTTTGTCCGGCGTCGTTGCTCAATCCGCTTTAGCGATTGAGCGAGGCGTCTTCGACCATCCATCTCACCAGCTCACCGAACGAGATCCCCGCATGGGCCGCGAGCTCGGGCACCAGCGAGGTCTCGGTCATGCCAGGCTGAGTGTTGACTTCGAGACAGACTAATCCCCCGGTCCCCTCCGCTGTATCGTCGTAGCGGAAATCCGCGCGGCTCACGCCCCGGCACCCCAGTGCGCGATGGGCCGCAAGTGCCAGTCTTCGGACCAGATGGTAAACATTTGGTGAAAGCGGCGCCGGCAACAGATGCTTCGAGCCGCCCGCTACATATTTTGCTTCATAATCGTAGAACCGGACCGTCGGGACGATCTCGATGACGTCCAGCGCCTCGTCGCCCATGACGGCGCAGGTCAGTTCCTTGCCGGGAATGTATTTCTCGCAAATCACCCGGTCGCCGAACGCCCAATCGTCGCGGAAAAGCTCTTGCGGAGGACGATCGTGATCTTCGGTGACCACGAATACGCCGACGCTCGACCCCTCTGAGACTGGCTTGATGACATAGGGGCGCGGCAGCACATGCTCTTTTGCTGCCTCGAACCGCGACACCACCACGCCTTCCGGCACGGGAATATCTGCGGCGCGAAACATGGTCTTCGCTAAATCCTTCTGCATCGCAAGCGAAGAGGCGAGCACGCCGGAATGGGTGTAAGGCACGCCGACGATTTCCAGGATACCCTGCAGCGTTCCATCCTCGCCAGGGCGGCCATGAAGGACGTTGAGCGCGACGTCCGGCTTGAAGGTCTGCAGCACATTGGCAATGTCACGCCCGACATCGATCCGCGACACGCGATAGCCCTGCTTTTCCAACGCATCTGCGCAAGCCTTGCCCGAGCGCAGCGAAACTTCGCGCTCAGCCGACCAGCCACCCATGAGAACTGCAACGTGCTTCGATCGAGTCATTTGGCTATTCCACGCTCAGATTGGCACCGGCGACTTTGATGCGGCGCATAGAAATGTGATTCACGGACGTTTTGCCACCCCGATCCGCTTGATTTCCCACTCCAAGCGAACGCCCGAGTGAGCGGAA
>DATAIA010000243.1:0-4054 GCA_036262895.1 Xanthobacteraceae bacterium | reverse complement strand
ATGGATCTGGCGCAGCAGGTCGCCGAGGGCGTAGGGGCCGCGAAAATTCTGGAGAAAATTGGCGGTGGCTCGGATCTCAGTGCGGCAGTCGCCGCAATCGCCGCCGGTCTCGACGTAAATGTCCCCCCCCGTAGCAGTATTATCCACCTCAGTTTCTCGCATCGGGATCCGCAAATCGCGCAGGCGGTCCTTCGCGAGCTCATCGATCGCTACCTTAAAATGCACTCCGAGGTGCACCGTTCGAAGGGTATGGTAGGTGATTTCATCGTTCAGGAAACGGATCAATTGCGCATGCGCTTGCAGCAGACCGAAGATGATTTGCGCAAAGCCAGGAATAAAGCCGGCGTCATTTCCATCGAGGACACCAAAAAGATCCTCACCGAGCAAATGTCTGCTCTTCAACAACAGATCTTCAACAGTGACGCCGACCTTGCCCAACGCACCGCGCTGCTGAAGGAGCTGACGAAGAACACGCCCTCCGCGCCGAGTCCCGCAGCCCCAAAAAAAGCGGAGCCTGACATTCCGCGTGAAAAGCAGGATGAATATCGAGCTACGATCACCCGAATCGCGAACTACCAACGCACCGAAGAACAGCTCCTGACGCAGTTCACGGCCGAAAACGGGCGCGTAAAAGACATTCGTGCTCTGCTGGCGGACGCGGACGCGACCAAACGCAAGTTGGAGGAAGCCTACCCCAAACTCGGTCGGACCACGGCCGAGCCGTTACCACAGGGTCCCATTGTTCCAACTATCGGTCGCCAGCCGCCGCTCGACGCCGTCACCGCCGCGGCTGAAATCGTCGCTTTGCAGGCAAAAATAAAGCAACTCAACACGCAACTCGACAGCGTTCGTCAGGATGCAGCGAGAATCGACGCCGCAGACGGAGAAATCTCCCAACTCCGGCGGAAAAAAGATCTCGATGAGGCGAATTACAAGCTGTTCGCTTCCAGCCTGGAAGCGTCGCGCATCAGCGAGACGCTCGGCAACGGCCGTGTTTCGAATATCAGCCAAATCCAAACTCCCTCCCCCCCTGCCCCCGACTTCAAGAAGCTACAGAAAATTCTCGCCGGTATTGCCGGAGGAGGCATTGTACTGGGTCTCACATGGGCCTTCTTGATTGAATTCTATTTGGACCGATCGGTGCGACGGCCGGTTGACGTCGAACGAAGCCTCCGACTCCCCTTGCTTCTCTCGATTCCCATTCTCCCGGCGAAACGCCTCAAGGCCCAATTGCCCAAAGACGGCGCCAATGGAACCGAAGTGGCTGTAAGCACCGCCAGCGAGCCGCTCCATGTCTTCCACGAGACATTGCGTGATCGTATTGTAAGCTTCCTTGAAAGCCGCGGCCTGACGCACAAGCCGAAGCTGATTGCAGTCACTGGCCTCGGCCTTGGCGCCGGCGTCACCACGACCGCCGCCGGACTCGCTCGCAGCCTGTCTGAAACAGGTGATGGAAATGTTCTGCTCGTCGACATGACGGCGGGAGGAGGTTCGTCGCAGCAGTTCATCAAGGGCAAGCCAGCTTGTGATCTCGACCAGTTGCTGGACGGGCGCGACAATGCGCACGTGAAGGAAAACCTGTATGTGGTGGCTGAGACCAGCAACAGCGATCGCTTGTCCCGTAATCTTCCGCAGCGCTTCACAAAGCTTGTGCCAAAGCTGAAGGCGAGCGACTTCGACTACATTATCTTCGATATGCCGACCGTAAGCCAAATCAGCATCACCCCGCGCATGGCCGGATTCATGGACATGGTGCTGATGGTGGTGGAATCGGAAAAAACCGACCGGGATGTGACACAGCGCGCCGCCGAATTGCTCGCCGAATCCAAAGCGCATGTTGGAGTCGTGCTGAACAAGACGCGTTCTTATATTCCGGCACGGCTGCACCGCGAATTCCTTGCGATTTCTTGACTTGCTTCGCTTGCACCGATCGTCCCGATACCCCTTCGATGCTGAAACGTCGCCTGTATTATGCCATAAAGCCGTTGGTGCCCTGGAGGGTGAAAATGGCGCTTCGCCGAATTTCCGCGCAACGGATCCTGCTGCGGAGCAAGGATGTCTGGCCAATCAATCCGTCGGCGGCTCAGCGCCCGGCAAACTGGCCCGGTTGGCCGGACGGCAAGCGTTTCGCCGTGGTGCTGTCGCACGATGTCGAAAACCCCGTCGGTCTGTCGAAATGTCGAAAGCTGATGGAGCTCGAGCAGCATCTCGGTTTTCGCTCTGCCTTCAATTTTATCCCAGCCGGACCTTACCGGGTTTCGGATGAACTGCGCCACGAACTAACCCGAAATGGCTTCGAAGTCGGTATCCACGACCACAGGCACGACGGGAAGCTCTTTCGCTCCGAACGCGGGTTTAAACGTGGTGCCCACGAAATAAACCGTTACCTGCAGGAATGGGGCGCCACCGGGTTCCGCGCCGGCTTCATGCTGCGCAACCTGAATTGGTTGCACCAGTTGAACGTCGAGTACGACTGCTCAACGTTCGATACTGATCCGTTCGAGTTTCAACCGGACGGGACGGGCACGATATTTCCCTTCTGGATTCCGGCGCCTGGATCCCGCTCCGAGCGGGAAGGAGAGGCAAAACCCGGAGGCACTCACCCAAGCGTCGGCAAAGGCTACGTCGAGTTGCCTTACACCCTGCCCCAGGATTCCACCCTTTTCCTGCTGTTGGAAGAGAACTCCCCCGACATCTGGCTGCGGAAGGCCGATTGGATCGCGAGCCATGGGGGGATGCTCCTCGTCAACGTCCATCCGGACTATATCCAGTTCCAGAAGGATTCTCCCAATGCTAAAACCTACGACTACCGTCATTATGTCCAGTTACTGGAATATCTGCGGGAGCGTTACGCCGGGGAATACTGGCATGCGCTGCCGCGGGACGTCGCGGCATTCGTGAAAAAAATGCCGGTACCGCCATCCCCGCATCTGCCGAAACGAGTCTGCATGGTAACGCACTCGTTTTACGAGACCGACAATCGCATCACCCGCTACGCAGAAAGCCTAGCCGCGCGTGGCGACCATGTCGACGTCTTTGCCCTGCGCAGCACACCGGGACTGCCGACCCGTGAGAACATCAATGGCGTACACCTGCACCGGGTTCAAAATCGCTTCGGCAAGGCGCAGCGCTCCAAATTCGCCTATTTCTGGCCGCTCGCGAAGTATTTGTTCACCTCCTCGTATGCCATCACGAGGCATCATATGTGGAACCGGTATGATGTGGTACATGTGCATAACATGCCGGATTTCCTCGTGTTCAGCGCATGGTATCCCAAGCTGACCGGCGCCAAGCTGCTGCTGGATATTCACGACATCGTTCCGGAATTCTACAGCAACAAATTCACTTCCGGTCGCACTGGCTTGACCTTCACGCTGCTTAAGTGGATCGAGCGCTGTTCGGCTCAGTTCGCCGATCACGTGATCATCTCCAATCATCTGTGGCGTGACAAATTCGCCGCTCGCACCGGAACGACCGATCGCTGCTCGGTCTTCATCAACAATGTCGACACTCAGACCTTCCGCCCCAATCTGCGCACGCGCAAGGACGGCCGGGTCATCATCCTTTTCCCCGGCGGGTTGCAATGGCACCAGGGCATCGACATCGCCCTTCATGCCTTCGTCAAGGTGAGCCAGGCTCTGCCGAATGCCGAATTTCACATTTACGGCGACGGCATCATGAAGCCATCGCTCGTCGCTTTGGCCTCGCAATTGGGCTTCAACGGCAATGTGAGATTCTTCGAACCGGTCCGCATATCGCAGATTGCATCCATTATGGCCAACGCCGATCTCGGGATCGTTCCCAAGCGCGCCGATTCGTTTGGCAATGAGGCTTACAGCACAAAGATCATGGAGTTTATGTCACTCGGGGTCCCGGTGGTGGTTTCCCGAACGCAGATCGACCAGTACTATTTTAACGATCGCGTCGTGCGCTTTTTCGAGTCGGGCAACTCGGACGCATTGGCCGAGGCGATGATCACCGTCCTTCGCGATCCGAAATTGCGGGACCATCTGACCTGCAATGCACTCGCATACTCCCAGGAAAACAGCTGGGA
>DATAIA010000242.1:0-1559 GCA_036262895.1 Xanthobacteraceae bacterium | reverse complement strand
GTCGGTGGCCATGTTTCGCTGGGACATCAATGTCCGCGAGTCCGCCGTGCTTGGTCTGGTTGGGGGCGGCGGTCTCGGCATGGCGCTGGATACGGCGCTGTCCAATCTCTATTGGGATCAGGTGGGCCTGGTGCTGTTCGTCACCTTTGTTGTCGTCATTATCACCGAACTTTTGACGTCGTGGCTGCGCGCGAAGATTATTTGAGGACGAACCAACCTATATGGGTTGGAAGCGCTAAACTCCCGCGATAAGCTGTTTCTACAAAAATGTATATCATTGGGAGCATCCGTTCATGCTTGTGCTGAAATGGATTCATCACGCTCTTGTCATCGGTGCCATCAGCCTTGGGCTGCTCGGAACAAACATTCCGGCTCAAGCACAGGCACTGGAGCCCGTATCCGTGATCGTGTTTCCGGGCGGGTTCAACTGGCCGATCTGGGTTGCGCAGGAGAAAGGCTACTTCACCAAGGGCGGCATTGAGGTGAAGCTCACCTACACACCGAATTCGGTGTTTCAGCTCACCGGTTTGATTGACGGAAAATTCGACATTGGCGTCACTGCCGTCGACAATGTCGTCGCCTATATGGAAGGTCAGGGTGAAGCGCCGGTGACGCGCGAGCCTGATTTGTTTGTCTTCATGGGTGGAGATAATGGGCTTCTGAGCCTGACGACACTCCCCGAAATCAAATCCTATCAGGGTCTCAAGGGCAAAACGCTGTCAGTGGATGCGGCGACGACGGGCTATGCGTTTGTGTTGTTCGATCTACTCAAGCGTAACGGTCTTGCGAGCGGCGATTATACCTTTGAAAAAGCAGGCGGCGTTCTTGCGCGTTGGGAAGCCATGAAAGAGCATAAACATGCCGGGACGATTTTGCTCTCGCCGTTCGATCTGATTGCCAAGGCGGCGGGCTTCAACGTGCTGCAATACGCAATTGATGTTTACGGCCACTATCAGGGGCTTGTCAGTGCAACCCGGCGCTCCTGGGCGCAAGATCACAAACGACAACTTGATTCCTATGTCAGAGGTTACCTTGCGGGCTTGCAGTGGCTTTATGATCCAAATAATAAAGCCGAGGCGATTGCCGTGTTGCGCAAGAATTTGCCACAGATGTCGGCGGAGCTGGCCAACGAAAGCTACGGCGTGCTGGTGGGACCGAAGGGCTTCGATCCGAAAGCCGCAATGGATATCGAGGGTTTTCGCAGGGTTCTGGCGTTGCGCAGCGAATATGGCGAGCCTAAAAAGCAGCTTACCGATCCGATGAAATATTACGATCCGACTTATTATGACGCCGCGGCGCGATAATTCGGTGCAAAACGAGTGTGAGTAGATCTGCCATGACATCGATCTTGCTGCCGACATCACTTGTCGGTTCCTATCCGCAGCCGGAATGGTTGATTGATCGTCAGCGATTACTAAAGCAGATGCCGCCGCGGGTGCGCGCCAAAGAACTGTGGCGGGTCGATCCGGAACTGTTGGAGCAGGCGCAAGACGATGCGACCCTGCTTGCGATCCGGGATCAGGAGCGCGCTGGGCTCGATATCATCACCGATGGCGAGA
>DATAIA010000241.1:0-2077 GCA_036262895.1 Xanthobacteraceae bacterium | reverse complement strand
TCAGCGGAGTTCCCAGCGGCGGCGCACTCTCGCCGCTGCGGCCGACGCAGATAACAGTTTTGCCGCGCCGCAGTGCGACCGCTGCCCCACCGGCGTTGGTGATGGTGTGGGCGGCCTCCGCCAGCGCGCCCGCGATGTTTTCCAGATCGTAGGCCCCCGAGCCTACCGCTTCGCGCAGCCGCGACACCAGCGTCTCCGCGTCGGGCGGAACAATCAGATCTATCGGCCGTTGAACCGCCAGCAGAATGGGGCCGGCGTTCGATGGAAGCAGCGGATTGGGGAAGGACGAATAGGCCATCTGACGACTCTATTATTTGTTATTTGAACTTTGAGTCGTTGCTCAATGGCTGGAACCTGCGTTGTCAGCGAGTTTGCCCGTATTGACTATGCATTGTCAAACCAACAAGCTGTGGATAATTTTCAAATAACCCGCCTCAGATAAAATCCAGGCCATGCACCCACTGGAAGTTTCGCCCGCGCAATTCCGCACCCTGGCGAATGAGATCACCGAAATTGCAACTCAGTATCTGCAGGCCCTCGACTCGCGTCCAATCGCGCCTCCCACAACCGGAAAGCAAAGCCTCGATCTGTTTTCAAGTCCATGGCCGGAACAGCCCGAAGGCACTCAAGCTCTGGCCGCGCTGACACAGATAATCGAGCACACGCGTGCGCAAAACGCACGCTTCTGGGGCTACGTCCTGGGCTCGGCCGAGCCCGCAGGCGCTGCATCCGATCTTCTGGCCAGCGTTCTCAATCAGAATGTAACCGCATGGCGGTCATCTCCGGCGGCCGTCATCATCGAAAAAACTGTGGTTGGCTGGTTGGCCCAGGCAATTTCCTGTCCAGGTTTTCAGGGCAGCCTCACCGGCGGCGGATCGTCCGCCAATTTAATGGGCCTGGCCATGGCGCGCGAGAGGAAACTTGCCGCCAACGCATCTGGTCTGCGCAACGCCGCCCAGCCGGTGGTTTACGCTTCAGCCGAAGTTCATATGTCAATTCCGAAGGCTCTGGCTCTGCTGGGAATTGGTCGAAATAATCTTCGGCTGATCGCGACGGACCAGGATTTCAGAATGCTTCCGGATGGATTGGAATCGGCAATCAAACAGGACCTTGCATCCGGCAATCTCCCGCTAGCCGTCGTCGCCAGCGCCGGTACCGTGAACACCGGGGCGATCGATCCTCTGACCGACATCGCTGACATCGCGCAACGCTTTGATCTCTGGATGCACGTGGATGGTGCCTACGGAGCGCTTGCCACCATCGCCGAACCAGCAAGGTTTCGCGGCATGGAGCGCGCCGACTCAATTTCGCTTGATCCCCACAAGTGGCTCTATCAATCGCTCGATTGCGGCTGCCTGCTGTATCGCAATCGCGACCCGGTCCGTGCCGCCTTCTCGCATACCGGCGACTACGCCAAGTCACTCAGCGATGATCCGATTGAGAGCTTTGCCTTCTTCGACCAATCCATGGAGCTGTCACGCCGATTCCGCGCCCTCCGGCTCTGGTTCTCGTTGCGCTATCACGGTCTCGCTGCGTTCCGCTCGGCAATTGAAAAAGACCTCCGGCTCGCACGCCGGCTGGCCTCCAGCATCTCCAGTTGTCCCGACCTCGAACTCATGGCCCCGGTCAGCCTCAGTGCGGTCTGCTTCCGCTATCGCCCCGCGCCCGAATCCAAACTCGACGCCACCAACGAATCTCTTCTCAAAACCATCAATGGCCGCGGCCGGATCTATTTATCAAACGCGACCTTGCATGGCCAATTTTGCCTGCGTGCCTGCCTGGTGAATCACCGCACCAGGCCGGCGGATGTGGACTGCGTGGTTGACGAAGTTCTCCAGTCAGCTCGCCAGTTGGCTTCATCCTCCTGAGACAAACCTGCTTCCGCCCGGCAGCACTGCGTGGTAAAACATCGCATGCGAAAAACCGGGTTTGTTGCCAGCGGTGAAACCATCGTTGCTCAGGCTCCCTGCCGCGCCGACCTTGCCGGAGGAACCATCGACCTTTGGCCGCTCTACCTCTTCCACTCCGGCGCGCTGACCCTCAACTTCGCCCTTAACATTCTCACCACCTGCCGTGT
>DATAIA010000240.1:0-6176 GCA_036262895.1 Xanthobacteraceae bacterium | reverse complement strand
GTGAAGGGAACGCTCTCCCGCTGAGCTAAGCGCCCGTAGAGGCGGGTTTTAGTGGTCCCGCCGCACAGGGTCAACCGAAGCCTGTCAAAAGCCGATGTGATCCGCTGGGGCGGGATCAGGTCGCAGGCCTGGCCGCAGGCTTCTTCTTCGCAACAGGCTTCTTCTTGGCCGGCGGCGGGGCCAGCTCAAGTTGCGCGTAAACCGGGTTCGGATCGAACTGGATCATGCGTGACCCGCCCAGGCGGATGTCCTCGGGAGGACGCGGGGTGACCGCAATCGTTTGCGTGACATAGCCGTTGAGCGTGTACGTCACCGAAAATTCGCTAGTGGTCGTCACGTTAAGCGAGCAGGGCGTCTGACATGAGGGGCCAAGAGAAGTCTTGGCATCGGCTCCCGGAGGCTCGGATTCAAGCCGAATCGAGGTTGTCGGCCCGCTACTGGAGAATGAAGGCAGGCTGAAATCCATCGTCGGCAACCCCGACGCACACCCGGCAAGGGCAAGCCCGCAGGCCGCTGCCAGCAATCCTGATACTCGGCTCATGAAAACAATCCATTCCTGGAATGGCCTAAGGCCATCCGTTCCCCGGGCGGACCATACGAGCACGCCCGCTTGCGCGCAACCGTGCCTTTACGGGGGCGGTTTTTTTCAGGAAGCGGGCAGCAGAGCCCTAACCGCAGCCGCCAGATCATCATAGTGGCTGATGACGCAGTCGGGCTTGAGCAGCGAAACGGCTGTTTCGGAGTAGCCGAAGTCGACCGCGACGACCGGAATTCCCGCGGCTCGCGCCGTGTCGATATCGGTCCCGGAATCGCCCACCATAACAGCGGTTTCCATCCGCCCGCCGGCCCTTCCAATCGTTCCGCGCAAGATCGTCGGATCCGGTTTGGGAATGCCAAACGTGTCATGTCCGCAAATGGCTAGAAAGCGGGACGATAAGCCCAATGTGTCGAGCAACTGGACCGCCAGGCGTTCGGTCTTGTTCGTGCACACCGCGAATTGGCAACCGTGATCTTCCAAAGCGTCGAGCGCCGCATCCAGCCCCGGAAAAGGCAGCGAAAAATCCGCAATGTGCTCGGAATAATATTCGATGAAGTCCGCATAGAGCCGTTCAAGCTGCTCTGGCGTCACTTTCCGCCCATGCTGGGCCCATCCACCCTGGATCATCCGCCTGCCGCCGCCGCCGATCAAAATGCGTGCCGAATCAAGCGGCACCGGTGCCAGCCCTTCACGCTCCAACAGCGCATTGAGCGTTCCGATCAGATCGGGCGCGGTGTCGATAAGCGTTCCGTCAAGATCGAAGACGATAAGGGGAGCCGACATGATGTGTGGAGGCGGTTCGTTCCAGAGGGTGCGCTTTAAGTGCCGCCATGGTGTATCGAGGGGGAGAGAGGGCCGCAAGGGCACTTTTGCGTGCATTTTGTGGGACACTTGGCGCGCGCGGGGAAGGGCGTTAGAACCAAGCGGCCTTCAGCCCCTTCCACCGAGATTGCCGGTGACTCATGAATCTTGATGCTCATAAGCGCGCTGCTGCCGCACGTGCGTTGGATTTTGTGCGCGGCGGCATGCGTCTTGGGCTCGGCACGGGCTCAACGGCGAAGCTTTTCGTCGAACTTCTGGGCGAACGTGTGCGTGCGGGGCTTGACGTTGTGGGCGTGCCGACCTCGGAGGTCACGCGTCTCGATGCAGAGCGCGCCGGCATTCCATTGACCACGCTTGACGACACGCCTGAACTGGATCTCACAGTGGACGGCGCCGACGAGATTGCGCCGGACCTCAGTTCGATCAAAGGGGGGGGCGGTGCGCTGTTGCGCGAGAAGATCGTTGCGGCCGCGTCGAAGCAAATGATTGTGATCGCGGATGAAACCAAGTTGGTGCCGACCCTTGGCCGTTTTCCGCTTCCAATCGAAGTCGTTTCATTTGGTCTTGGTGCGACCCGTCGCGCCCTTGAGGTCGCGCTCGCTGGCCTCGGCGTGCCCGGAACAATCACGCTACGGCGAGGCAAAGATGGCCTTGCTTTCGTCACGGATGGAGGTCATTTGATCCTTGACGCCGCGCTTGAGCGGATATCTGACCCTCGCGCGGTTGCCTGCGCGCTTGTCTCAATACCGGGCGTGGTCGAGCATGGATTGTTTATCGGCCTTACCAAAGTTGCCATCATTGCCGGGGCCGACGGCGTTCGCGTTATCGATCAGTGTTGATCTTCTGGAGGGGTAGTTTCATGCATCTGAAGTTGATTTCGTCCGCTCGCATTGCGGCCATGGCGATGGTTATGTTTGCCGGCGCTGCCGCGGCACAAACGCCTGCGCCGTCAACAATTGCTCTGGCGAAGGAACTGATCGATTTGAAGGGGTCGTCGAATATGTATGCGCCGATTATCGACGGCGTGATTGAGCAGGCAAAGGGTGTATTTCTCCAAACCAACCCTGCTCTTGCTAAGGATCTTGAGGACGTCGCCAAGCAACTTCACACGGAGTATTCGGTCCGCCGCGCCGAGATCGCCGATGAAGTCGCCAGGCTCTATGCGACGCGTTTCACCGAGCAGGAACTGAAGGAAGAGCTTGTATTTTTCAGAACGCCGCTCGGCAAAAAGATCATCACTGAAGAGCCGAAGATCATCGATGAAAGCTTCGGTCGCATCCAGCAATGGGCCAACAAATTCTCTGAAGAAGTCGTCACGCGCGTTCGCACCGACATGAAAAAGAAGGGCCACAATCTCTGAGAATGCAGTCGCACGATCCGGATAGCCCGCATGGCTGACTACGACGTCGACCTTTTTGTTATCGGCGCAGGCTCGGGCGGCGTGCGCGCCGGGCGCATCGCCGCGGGATATGGCGCCAAGGTCATGGTCGCCGAGGAATATCGCGTTGGCGGTACCTGTGTCATTCGTGGCTGTGTGCCCAAAAAGCTGCTGGTCTATGCCGCGCGCTTTTCTCAGGATTTCGAGGACGCCGCCGGCTTCGGGTGGACGCTTTCCAAAGCGTCTTTTGATTGGGCGACACTGATTGCCAATAAAGACAAGGAGATCACACGTCTTGAGGCGGCTTATGTCGCCAATCTGGAGAAGTCTGGAGCAACGATTGTTAGAAGCCGCGCTGTTCTCGAAGATCCGCATACGGTGCGGCTGACAACGGGCGAGCGCGTTCGCGCCAAGCATATTCTGATTGCGACCGGCGCCGCGCCGAGCCACGGCAGCTCCATTCCGGGCATCGAGTATGTTATTTCCTCAAATGAGGCGTTTCATTTGCCGCAATTGCCGAAGCGCGTGCTCGTGCAGGGTGGCGGATATATCGCTGTGGAATTTGCCGGGATCTTCGCCGGATTAGGCTCCCAAGTGACGCTCGTTTATCGCGGCGACAATATTCTGCGTGGGTTCGATGATGATGTGCGCGTGCATCTGCGCGCCGAAATGGAAAAGCACGGCATTGAGATCATCACCGGGCAAACGGTTGCGTCGGTTGAAAAACAATCAAGCGGCTTCGGTGCGCGACTCTCGGGCGGGCACCTTATTGAGGTCGACCAAGTCATGTTTGCAACAGGGCGACACCCCAACGTGGCAGGGCTCGGCTTGGAGGCTGTGGGCGTCAAACTCGGTGCAAATGGTGGGATTGCGGTCGATGAATTCTCGCGAACATCGGTCCCGCATATTTACGCGGTCGGTGATGTGACCAACCGGATCAATTTGACGCCTGTTGCAATCCGGGAAGGGCATGCCTTCGCCGATACTGTGTTCGGTGGAAAATCGGTCTGCGTCGATCATACCAACGTTCCGACCGCGGTCTTTTCCGAGCCTGAAGTGGGCGTTATCGGGCTAACGGAGAGTGCGGCGCGAGCGCTGTTTCCGATCGTCGACATCTACAAATCGACCTTCCGTCCGATGAAGGCGACGCTGTCGGGACGTGATACCCGTGTTTTGCTCAAGCTTGTCATTGATGGCACGACAGACCGCGTTGTTGGCTGCCATATCGTCGGTCACGATGCCGCGGAGATGATCCAACTGGTCGGCATTGCCGTCAAAATGAAGGCGACCAAGGCCGATTTCGACGCCACCATGGCGGTGCATCCGACAGCGGCCGAGGAACTGGTCACAATGCGCACCCCAACAGCGCGCTATACGCGCGAAGCGGCGCAATAGGCATTCCTGGCCCCCGCTACCGAAATGCTTAACAAGCGTATGTGGGCTTAAGCCGAGAAACTGGCCTCGGATAGCGATGCTCGTGTATAACCCCTCACTCAACGGCCCAGGTCAGCCGGGGCCGGAGTGAGGAATTGCGTCATGTCCGAGCGTTGGAAACCCGATAGTTGGCGAGGAAAGCCGGTCGTTCAGATGCCGGTCTATCCGGATCAGGGTAAGCTTGCCGAGGTCGAAAGCCAGCTCGCGACATTTCCGCCGCTTGTCTTTGCTGGCGAAGCGCGCAGCCTGAAAAGGGCGCTGGGCAAAGTTGCCGCCGGAGATGCTTTCCTGCTCCAGGGCGGTGATTGTGCCGAAAGCTTCGCCGAGCACCACGCCGACAACATCCGCGACTTCTTCCGTGTGTTCCTGCAAATGGCGGTCGTGCTGACATTTGCTGCCGCTTCGCCTGTGGTGAAGGTCGGACGCATTGCGGGGCAATTTGCCAAGCCTCGCTCTTCACCCACAGAGAAGGCGAATGGCAAAGAGCTGCCGAGCTATCGCGGCGATATCATCAACGGCATCGAGTTTACGGAAGAGGGGCGCACACCCGATCCACGCCGCCAGATCGAAGCCTATCGCCAGTCGGCGGCCACGCTTAATTTGCTGCGCGCGTTTGCTCAGGGCGGCTATGCCAATCTCGGCAGCGTTCATCAATGGATGCTTGGGTTCGTCAAGGATAGTCCGCAGTCTCGACGCTATCTTGAATTGGCAAACCGCATTTCCGAGGCGCTTGGTTTCATGCAGGCCTGCGGCCTTGATCTCGAAAGCCATCCGGAACTGCGCGCCACTGAGTTCTACACCAGTCACGAAGCGCTGCTGTTGTCCTACGAGCAGGCGATGACGCGGGTCGATTCGACGAGTGGCGATTGGTACGATTGCTCCGGCCACATGTTGTGGATCGGCGATCGCACGCGTCAGGCCGATCATGCGCATATCGAATTCTGCCGGGGCGTCAAAAATCCGCTCGGCTTGAAGTGTGGGCCTTCGCTCAAACCTGATGATCTCTTGCGGTTGATTGATCTGCTCAGCCCCGATAACGAGCCTGGCCGGTTGACCCTTATCTGCCGTTTCGGGGCAGAAAAGGTCGGTGATCATTTGCCGGCGCTAATCCGTGCGGTTGAACGCGAGGGAAAAACCGTTGTGTGGTCCTGCGATCCCATGCACGGCAATACGGTTGTTGCCGCAAATGGCTACAAGACGCGGCCGTTCGATCTCATTCTTCAGGAAGTGAAGAGTTTCTTCGCGGTTCATGCCGCTGAAGGCACCTACGCCGGCGGAGTTCATCTGGAGATGACCGGAAAGAACGTGACCGAATGCACTGGCGGTGCCCGCGCCATTACTGATGCGGATTTGAACGATCGCTATCACACCTTCTGCGATCCGCGTCTGAATGCGGAGCAGTCGATCGATCTTGCATTCCTGCTGGCCGAGTTGCTCAAGCAGGAGCGGGCTGCGGCGCCAAAGCCTCTTTCTGCAGTGGGCGGGTTCTGATCCAGGGCCGGTCAGTATCCCGCTCCCATTTGCCGGATGACCGCAGCTTAGGTTAGATCTTAAGTATGAACACACGCCCGTCCGACCGGCTGGCCATAGCGCTTGCCCAGATCAATCCGATTGTCGGCGACATTCCAGGCAATGCGGAAAAAGCGCGGCGGGCGCGCGCGCACGCCGCCGCTGCCGTCGCGGATCTCGTGATGTTTCCGGAGCTCTTCATTGGCGGCTATCCGCCCGAAGACCTCGTTCTCAAGCCCGGTTATCAGGCTGCCTGCCGTTCGGCCGTCGAGGCCCTTGCGCGCGAAACAGCCGATGGCGGTCCAGCGGTGCTAATCGGCACGCCCTGGGTCGAGAATGGCAAGCTCTATAATGCCTATGCCCTTCTCTCCGGCGGCCAAATTGACGCCATTCGCTTCAAGGTCGATCTCCCGAATTACGGCGTATTCGACGAAAAGCGTGTGTTTGCTCCGGGTCCGCTTCCAGGTCCCGTGCTTTTTAAAGGCGTGCGGATCG